>JAFLUS010000199.1 GCA_022508685.1 Prevotellaceae bacterium
TCGGCGTGCGCATAAACGTGAACACGCTTATGCATACGCCTGAAAACGCGTATGCGCACGCCTCAGAACGTTTATGCGCACGCCGAAAAGCCGCCTTTCGGTCGCGTTTCTTAAATCTTAAAATTCGTGAACTTTGCGGAGTTTCTTCATCATATCTATACTAAAACTCGCACGCGCGCGTTATTATATGATGAATTTATCCATACGACCTATGCGAAGACTATTTTCCCTCATATTTGCCACGTTGCTGACCACCCTTGCCGCCATGGCTGACGACATCACGATTGCGGTGGATGCAGCGTCGGTGGTCGAGGCGGGCATGCAGTACCGCGTCCGATTTACCGTCAATTCACAGGATGTTGCCAACTTTCAAGCCCCCGACTTCAAGGGGTTTGAGGTGATTTATGGTCCGTCGACCTCACGGCAGAGCAGTTTCCAAGTCATCAACGGACGCAGCACGCAGAGCAGTTCCATCACGTTCACCTACATTCTCGTCAGTTCCATGCCGGGCACCTACACGTGGACGCCCGCCACGGTGCAATACGGCGGCAAGACGGTGAAGTCGCGTGCCGTCAGCGTCAAGGTGGTGAAGGAAGGCACGGGACAAGGCACGCCTTCGAACGGCGGTCGGCAGCAGCAGTCGGCTCCGTCTGCCCCGACAGCCACGTCGGGTTCGGGGGGCGGCATCTCGGCAAAGGACCTCTTCATCACTGCCACGGCGAGCCGCACGAACGTGTATGAACAGGAGGCAATTCTGGTGACGTACAAAATCTATACGTTGGTCAACCTCATCCAGTTGGACGGCAAACTGCCGACGCTCGATGGTTTCCAAATTCAGGAAATTCCGCTGCCGCAGACGAAGGAGTTTACGACGGAGAATTACAACGGCCGCACGTATCGCAGCGTCGTGTGGAGCCAGTATGTGCTCTTTCCGCAGAAGACGGGCAAACTGACCATTCCGTCGATTACGTACGAGGGCGTGGTGGCGCAGCCCAACCGCAACCTCGACCCCATTGACGCGTTCTTCAACGGCGCGGGCGGCATGGTGGAACTGAAGAAGAAAATCACGACGCCTGCACTCACCATCAACGTCAAGCCGTTGCCCGAGAAGCCTGCCGACTTCAGCGGTGCCGTCGGCACATTCAGCATCGGCAGCAGCATCAATGCCGACAAGGTGCTCACGAACGACGCGCTGACGCTGAAGGTGACGGTGAAGGGTACGGGCAACATGAAACTCATCGCTACGCCCACCGTGCAATTCCCTGCCGACTTTGAAACCTACGACGCAAAGGTGGACGACAATTTCTCGCTCAGCCGCAACGGACTCACGGGCAGCAAGTCGTTCGAATTCCTTGCCGTGCCGCGCCATGCGGGCACCTATACCATTCCGCCCGTCCGCTTCACCTACTTCGACACCGATGCCCGTGCCTACCGCACGCTCACGACCGAAGCCTACACGGTGGAGGTGGCGAAGGGAGCAGGCAATGCGACGAACGCCATTTCGGACTTCACCAAACAGGACGTGAAGGAACTGAACAAGGACATCCGCTACATCAAGTTGGGCAACGTGCCGACGCGAACGGCAAACGCCTCGTCGCTCACGACGCTGCCCTACGCGCTGGCTTACATCGTTCCGCTGCTGCTGTTCATTGCCGCCATCGTTGCGGGCAGACGTTGGCAATCGTCGGATGCCGATGCAGGCAGCGTGCGCATGCGACGTGCCAACAAGGTGGCTCACCGCCGTCTGCGCCAAGCCGCCGCACTGCTGAAGCAGAAGCAGCAGAACGCATTCTACGACGAGGTGCTCAAGGCACTCTACGGATATGCAACGAACAAACTCAACATTCCGCAGGAGCATCTGAACAAGGACAACGTGGAAACGGAGTTCGGCAGCCGTGGCGTGCAGCCCGACATCATCGCCCAATTCATCCAGACGCTCAACGACTGCGAATTTGCCCGCTATGCGCCGGGCAACCCCGAAGCCACGATGGAGAGCATCTACGAGAAAGCCGTTTCCGTCATCAGTCAGATTGAAGACACCATTAAAAAAGCATGAAGATGAACAACAGCAGACGATACTTATATTCCCTCCTCGCCCTCCTGCTGATGGCAACGGCGAAGGGTGCAACCACCGACAAGGCTGCTGCCGACACGCTCTATGCCCAAGGGCAATACGAAGTCGCAGCAAAGGCGTATGCCGACATCATTGCCGAGCAAGGCGAAGCGGCAGCACTCGACTACAACATCGGGAACTGCTACTACAAAATGGACGACATTCCCCACGCCATTCTCTACTACGAACGTGCCTTGCTGCTCAACCCGTCGGACGACGACATCCGTGCCAACCTCACGCTAGCCCGCTCCAAAGCCGTCGACAAGGTGACGCCGCCCTCCGAAATGTTCTTCGTCACGTGGTGGAAAAGCCTCACCAACGCCATGAACATCGACCAATGGAAGACGGTGGCTGCCATCGCCTTCTCGCTCATGCTCATCGGGTTGCTGTGCTATCTGCTGCGGCTCAGCCTCGTGTGGCGCAAAGCGGGGTTCTATGGTGCAGTGCTCGCGGGCATCGTCTGCCTCACAGCCAATCTGCTTGCCTACTCGCAACACCGCGCCATTACCCATCGGCACACTGCTATCATCACCACGCCCGCCGTCACGGTGCAGAGTTCGCCCGACGCCGCCAGCACCTCGCTGTTCGTCATCCACGAAGGCTCGCGCGTCGAACTGCTTGGCGAACCCTCGGGCGACTGGTACGAAGTGTGGTTCGAAGAAGGGAAACAGGGATGGGTACCCACCGCATCGTTTGAAATCATCTGACCACGCACATGGATATCATCGGCATCGACCAGCAACTCACCTTGGCCATCAACGGCAGCGACTCGCTGTTCTGGGACAACGTCATGCTCACCACGACGTCGACACTGGCATGGACGCTGCCTTTCGCCATGCTGCTCTACATCATCTACAAGAACAACAAACTGAAGGAGGCACTGCTCATCGTGCTCACCCTCGCCCTGCTCATCACCGTTGCCGACCGCATCTGCTCGGGATGGGTGAAACCCACCGTTGCCCGATGGCGACCGACGCAGGACCCCACGCTGATGTACCTCGTCGACGTCGTCAACAATTATCGCGGCGGTCGCTACGGATTTTTCTCGGGACATGCCTGCAACACCTTCTGCATGGCGACTTTCCTCTCGCTGCTGTTCCGCTCCCGACGCGCCACTGCCACCCTGTTCTTCTGGTGCACAGCCACCACCTTCACCCGCCTCTACCTCGGCGTCCACTATCTCGGCGACGTCACCGTCGGACTCTGCGTCGGCATCATGCTCGGCACGCTCTTCTACATCGGTTACGACCGCTACATCCACCGACGATTTGACCCCATTCCGCTCATCTCTGAACAATTCACCCCGACCGGCTACCGCAAAGCGGACATCAACCGCTTCGTCACCATCGTTTTCCTTAACTATAACCTGCTCATCATCATTGCCATGATACGCAGTTTTTAGCCGTTCACACACTCCGACGTTCCCATGACACTCTTTCCCAACGCAAAAATCAACATCGGGCTCAACATCACAGCACGACGTCCCGACGGATACCACGACCTCGAAACCGTATTCTACCCCATTCCCCTGAACGACACCCTCACCGTGAAGCACGCTGACGACGGCACGTTCCGTCTGCAGATGAGCGGCACACCCATCGAAGGCAATCCCGACGACAACCTCGTCAGCCGCGCCTACCGACTGCTGCAGCAAGAATTTCCGGAACGCGTCGTCCCCGTCCACATCGACCTCGTCAAGACCATTCCTACCGGTGCCGGACTTGGTGGCGGTTCTGCCGACGCAGCCTACACGCTCTGCGCCGTCAACACCCTCTGTCAACTGCAACTCACTCCGCAGCAATTGGAAGAACGTGCTGCAACGCTCGGTGCCGACTGCCCATTCTTCATTCAGAACCAACCCGTATTCGCCACCGGCATCGGCAACATCTTCCATCCCATTTCCCTCTCGCTGCACGGCCGCACCCTCGTGCTCATCAAACCCTCCGTGGCTATCAGCACACGCGAGGCATACAGCGCCGTCCGTCCGCAGCAACCAGCCCAACCGCTGACCGCCCTCATCGCCCAACCTATCGAACAATGGCGCACCACCGTCGTCAACGACTTCGAAGCCAGCGTATTCCCGCTCTATCCCGAAGTTGCCGCTATCAAGCAACGCCTCTACGACCTCGGTGCCCTCTACGCCTCCATGTCGGGCAGCGGCAGCAGCGTCTACGGCATCTTCTCCTCCCCCATCGCCAACATCAACACGATGTTCCCCGACACCTTCTGCTTCCAGCACACACTCTGAC
>JAFLUS010000002.1:0-15997 GCA_022508685.1 Prevotellaceae bacterium
GTGTGTCTGTCGGAATTACTTCACGAGCACCTTGTGAGTCTGACCATTCTGACGAATGATGTAGATGCCTGCAGGTGCGTTGTTGAGGCTGTTCAGACGACGGCCGTCGAGAGAGAAGAATGCAGGTGCAGCAGTTTCGTTGCTTACAGCGTTGATGCCTGTTGCAGGGTTGTAACCCGGCTGCTTGTTCTCAATCATCTTCAGCGTGAAGTTGTCTGCAGAGAACCATGTGTTGGTAGATTCTACGCAGTCTGCGCCGTCAGTATCTTTGTGACCTTCAGTGTATTTGAAGTCGTTCGTGATACCGAGTGTCAGCACGTTGCCTGTTACTTCGATTTGGTAAGAAGTGTAGAACCAACCGCGACCCAAACCACCATTTACGAGTGCATAGTCGTTGTCGTCGGGGTTAGGACCGAGTTTAGCCTCTACCCAGAGTTCACCGTGAGTGTCAGTCTTGTATTCTACAGAATCCATGTCAGTAACGGTTTCGTCGATGAGGTAAGCAGGTGTCGGCTTGATGTGTGCAGCAGCGAAGATGGCATTTTCCATTTCCGTACCGTCGATACCCAAGAGGTAGAGACCTTCTGCACCCGGAGTACCGCTTGCGCGTGTGATAGCCTTCACTTCGTAAACACCATTCGGGATGTTAACGATAGTCTGGTAAGCAGTGTACTTCAACAATCCGGCAGTTCCGTTCCAAGAGTCGAGGTAGCGGTTGTTGTCCATGTCACCAACTGCACCTTGTCCGTAAGCCGTGTAAGTGTTACCGTTTTCGCGTTCTACCGTCCAGCCAGTAGGAATAGCATTGTTGTCGGTAGTAGCACCGAAGTCACCGTTCACGATAGCGGCAGTGAGGTCGTCGTCACCGCTTGCGAGGAGGTCAGCCATTGTTACGACAGAGATAGCCTTGTTGAGGTCGGCAATGTACTTGTCGAATGTTTCCTTCGTCGGGAATGCAGTGATGGCAGTGAGTTTAGCCACCTGTCCGTTAATCGTAGATTGCAGTGCTTCTTTAGCAAGAGCGTCAGTTACTGTCACTTCTTCAGCATTGCGGAGAGCGGGCAGATATGCGCCGAGGTAGTATTCGCGGAGGATAGTCGTCAGCGAATCCATGTGCGTGTATGTAGCGTTGGCAGCATTGATGTAGCCATCCATGATTTCTACAGCCTTGTTAGCCACAGCCTTTTGGTTAGTAGTGTACTCGTCGCCGTCAGAAGTCTTACCAGCCTTGAGCGTAGCGTAAGAACCGGTGATGACGCCGTTGTACTTGTCGATAGAAGCCTGTGCTTCAGTCAACGCAGCGTTGAGCACTGCGAGGGCAGCATTGATTTCTTCAGTTGTCGTTGCACCAGTTGCTTCAGTGATAGCAGCCTGCAGCGCAGCCTTGTCGAGTGCGAAGACTACTTCATTCACCTTTGCATTGGCTTCAGCCAATTTTTCAGCATAGAGTGTCTGGAGAACGTCTTCTGCACCTTCGTTGCCCCAGTAGAGCAGACGGAAGTTCGTTACGAAGAACCAACCACCACGAGTATCGCTGAATCCGGCAGGAGTGATGAGTGTGCCGTCTTCTTCCTTCATCTGTGCACCAGAAGCACCGATAGTGAGTTTACCGTCGTTCACGTAAACCTTTTCAGTCGTGAGGTAAGTCCAGTCGATATCTTCAGCATTTTCATCGTACATGTTACCTTCGGTCAGAGCCGGAGAAACAGTTTCCTGTGCGCTACTGCGTGCGAAGAGGTGCTGGTCAGTTACACAGTTGGGCTGAGTCAGCATTTCTGCGCTGATGGTGTAGTAACCATTGGGCAGACCGGTAATATCTTGGTTGATAGTGATGGTCCAGTCGCCAGTACGCCATGCGTTCCAGCAGATACGACCTGCACGCCAGTTCAGACGTTGGTCACCACCGCTTGTGCCGATGTACCAACCTTCGCTCGAGCCGTCAACAGGTGCGCTACCGCCTACGTATTCAGCCGACTTGTTGTCGTAAGAGATGTATTCGATAGAACCGTCAGCAGCGTAAGAGATGGTGGGTTCGAAACCTGCCTTCGTGAAGTAAGGAGATTTTACGAAGAAGGTGTAGTCTGCACCATTCTCACCAACTTCTTGCGAGGTGAGGTAGAGGTCGATAGCCGCTTGCAGTTTGTCAATCATTGCTTGTACTGCGTCTGACCATCCGTAACCGTCGCCACGGAAATCGTCTGCTTCATTAACGACTGCAGAAAGGTCGTCTGCACCCGGATACTTAAGACCCAAGAGGTCCCATGCACGGTCGATGAGCGCGTCGAGTTGCGGAATGAGCGCAGCAGCGAGTTCTGCATCTTCAGCAGCAGCCGTCAGTTTGTCGCGATATGCTTCCAGTTCTTCAACCGTCATGCCGTCGATGTCTTCTTCCAGAATTTCGGTAAAGCTTTCGCGTGTGCCGTCACCGTCAACAATCATGTATGCACCGAGGTCGTTGAGACGTTGATAGAGGTCATCCCAATAGTCCTGACGTTTAGCGTCAACGTCGATGCGGATGAGTTCTTCGGGAGTGATTTCGTCGAGACGATAGAGACGTGCCAACAGGAAGCCGTCGAAACAAGCCTGGATAGCGTTTTCCTTCAACCAACGAGCGTTGAATTGCAGGTAACGGAATTCTTCAGTTTCAAACGAACATGCCGTCTGTGCCCAGTCGCCACCATTGTATGCACCGTAGCCGAGGATGTCGTCATTCTTGTCACCGTTCATACCGATGAGAATCTTGTCTTCAGTATCACCGGGAGAGGTTGTCGGTTCGCGGTCTGTCAGCGAAACAACAGGAATGTACTGGTTGAGGTCAGAGTTCTTTGCCAACCAGAACGAGAAGTAGTAGCGAGCACCTTGTTCCAGTTCCCAATAAGTAGCGATAGAACCTGCGCCACCTACGCCAGTGTGAGAGTTTGCTTGGATGTAAGGGCCTCCGTCGTAACCACCTTCATTATGCCAAATGAACGTGTTGGTCGACAACGGATTGCGCTGACCATTGAGCCATCCTTCAATTTCCCCGTTCGTCTTCGACGGGTCTTTTGTGAATGAAGAGTTCTTGACGATGTTTGAGCCGACGAGCCACTCCGAACCATCGCTCAAAGTGATTTTTTCGCCCACCTTTACATCACCAAAGACCAATTCATTTTGCGCGCTGACAGTGGTCGTTCCCATGAACATAGCCATTGCCGCGATAGCAAATGTAAATAGTTTCTTCATGTGTAATTGGTTTTAGTTAGACAATAAAATAGTATTTATAATAAAGTATTTTCTTCCATGTGGACGAGTGACTATACACCCTCCTCGTGGCAAAGGTATGAAAAAGAATGAAAACTACAAACTTTTTGTCATCAAAATTGCATTTTAACTGAAACATTTGGAATAAAGCCCTACTCCACATTCCATTATTCTGCATCCTTTACTGCGTCACGCGCACCTTTCGTCCGTTGACGATGTAGATGCCCGGAGCAGTGATGCGGTCGAGGCGTCGTCCCGTCATGTCGTAGATGCCAGTGCGTTGGAGGGCAGCATCGGCTTCGGGCGAGAGGACAGGTGTCGCTCCGGCTGTGAAGTCGGTGACGCGAGTGGCCGCGCTGTAGAGGTTGCGCACTTCGTCGAGGGTGTACGGGCGGTTGGAAATGAGGAGGTCGTCGTAGAGCGCAGCAGCCGTAGCGACGCGGTTACCCATACCTATAGTAAAGTATTGGGCTTCGGCAACGACGTCGATGACTTTCTGATAGTCGAAGTCGGCGTAGCGTCGTCCTGCCGTCGACATGAAACCGGTCTTGCTCCGTTGCGAGCCGTTCACGTAGAAGTTCATCTCGGTGGGGCTGACGGTGATGGTGACGAAACTCCATTTGCCTGTCGGAATGTCGGTACGGACAGCCGACGGATAGTTGAGCGCGAAGGTGTCGGCGAGGTTCGTAAATCCGACGTGTGCATTCTCCGTGAGGAAGAAGCGAGGTTGGTCGGATGCCAACTGCGGTGCGCTCTTGGTGAATGCCCAGAGTGAGCCCCACTTGTCGTTGGTTTCGCGACGTACCCACATGCTGACGGTGAAGCCTTCCATGTCAGTCTGTCCTTGCAGCGGGTTGGGGAAGCGGATGTATCCGCAGGTCTTGGCTTTGTCCGTACCGCCAACGACGCGTGCCACCTGACCGAAACGTGCGCTGTTTTCCTCCAATGTCGGCGTCGTGCCGGAGGATTGGCTGCCGTAGTATGCACGCTGCGAATCGTCATAGTAATTGATAGTGGGCTTGGCGTCGAAGTCGTAGTAAGCCACGAGTCCGTCGAGGTAGCCGGTGTTGACGTCGCCTGCCGGCTGTATGCGCAGGTTGTAGGTGCGGTCGTAATGATATGGCGCATTGACAAACCGCTGCGTCATGACGATGTCGGTCTGCGTTTCGGCAGGATTGTACTTGCCGTCGTTGCTGAATACGTCGGGATTGGACGATACCCATTCGCATGCCGTACCAAAATAGGTAGTGACTGCGAGGTCGGTATTTTCGGATATGCGCTGGTTGTCGGTGAGTGGCGAAGTGGTGTTCTTCACGGTGTAGGCAATGGCGTGAGCCGGACTGACGCGGTAGCCCCACAGCACGGTGCCGCTGGTGGAGAGTGCCGAGAAAGTGATGGCTTCCATCGTGGTGCCGTCCATGTGCTGCGTGGCGATAACGCCTTTGTAGGTCGTGCCGCCGGCGGTAATGGTGATGTAACTCGTGCCGGGCGTCTGCTTCCACGTGCCCGTGAGTGCGCCTGTCACCCTGCCTTCAGCCGTGAGTTGCACGGTCAAGGGTTCAGCCACTTCGAGTGCGGCACAATCGAGGCGATAGTTGTGGCGAATGAGGGTAAATTCGCCGACAAGGGATGCGGGGTCGTATTCTTTGGTGCGAACGTCTTCGTCCGTCCATTCTTCGCCGTTGAATTCAAATGGAAGGGCGACAATCCATCCGTCCTCGTTGGTGAGCAGTTGGTGAACGCGCACTTGGTGTCCTTCGGTGCCGTTGTTAAATCGCGTGTGATAGATGACGAAGGCACGTCCCATGTCGTCCACAATGGCGGAGTTGTGTCCTTGCGCCAGTTCGCCTAAGGTTTGGAAACCGAGGTGATTGTAAGCACCGATGAGGAGATTGCCGCAGAGGGCTGTTTCGTCGGCAGCATAGTTCTTCTGCCAACCGCTGTACACGGCACTCTTTCCCGATGCGTCGACATAGGGGCCGTCGGGGTTTGACGAACGGAACACGCGCATGGAGTATCCGCCCTTGGCGTCCAGACCGCCGTTGGTGATGAACAGGAAGTAGTAGTTGCCGATGCGCTGCACGTAGGAACCTTCGCCGCTGACGTAGTATCCGCCGGCAATGCGTTTACCGAAGTAGGGGTCGCTGGTGGGGCGTCCGTTACCATCGTTGGCGACGGGATAGGTCACCGTGTAGTCGCGCAATCCGGTTTCCTTGTCAAGCCGGAGTGCAAAGATGCCGCCAAACCACGAGCCGTAGGTCATCCACAACTCGCCGTCTTCGTCGTAGAACACACAGGGGTCAATGGAGTTGAGCCAATAGTTGGGCCAGTCGCCACCGCGATTGTAACGCGAAGGAAGCGTCGCTTGCCGTCCCAGCACCAAATCCATGTCGGTGAGATGCCAGTTGATAGCCGCATTCGTTGCATTGAGGAAACCGGAATAGACCACAGGGCCTTGGTAGACATACGGGCCTTCGATGTCGTCTGCCGTCATCAACACAATGACGGAATTCCATTTGTTTCCGTTCAGACTGAGGTAGAAGCACCATTTGCCGAGTGCTTCGTTATAGATGATGTCGGGCGCCCACATGTTGCCGTCGATGGTCCATGCCGCTCCGTTGTCGGCAGGTACGGCACAACTCCACGCCTTGGCATCGAAGGGATTGCCGTTTCCGTCGGCGAAATCCACTTCCGTCACCGCACCATTCACGAGTGCCTTCACACGCTTCACCTGCTGTGCAGAGAAGCAGTTGGTGTAGCCCGTGCGCACGACCGTTCCGGAAGCATTGACGATGCCGTAGATGTCTTCGCGTGCCCCACTCCAGTTCTGCAAGTCTTTAGAAGTGGCATGGGCACGATGCGAGCCATATATATGGTAAGTGCCGTTGTTGTAGACGACACTCGGGTCGTGTACGGAGACGCGGGTCTTCGTCTGCGTGCGGTACATGTTGTTGATTTGTGTCTGCGTCAGCGCATAGGGGTCGTCCTGCTCCTGTGCAAAGGCGTTGCCGATCATCAGGCATGAGAGGGCTGTGGCGAAAAGTTGTCGTCCGTTCATCTTTTTTTGTATCGTTGTGTGTGTTCTGTTTGGTGTTGGATTTTATTTGACAAGACTGGCTCATCGTTGCGCGGTGCTGCCACCACGCAGATGCATGATTGCACCCGAACCAAGGTCTGCCGAGGTGGGCACGATTTCCAAATCGGAGATGCGTTTCTGCAAGTCCTCGTCAACGGAAAGACGCATGACTGAGCCCGAACCGAGGGCTGCCGAGTTAGGCACGATTTCCAGAGCGGAGATACGCTCCTGCAAATCCTCGTCGACGGAAGAGAGTGACAAACCTTCGAACGCCTTCATGACGAAACCGCCGTTGGGTGCCATCGTCACCTTGACGGCTGACACGTTGTTCAGCACACGGCGACGGTCGTACTTCGGGTCTTGGTTCTTCAGGTTGTCCGTATAGAGTTCGACAGCGGCGCCGTCGGTCAGTACGGCTGAAAGGTCGAGCGTCAGTTTCAGCGGAGCCGTTCCGGCATTGACGCCGGCGATGTACCACGTGCCGTGGTGGCGACGTGCCAGCACCACGTAGCGACCGGGATAGCCGTCGATGAAGCGGGTCTCTTCCCACGTCGTGGGTACGCGCTTCATGAAGTCTACGGCTGCTGCGGGAGCACCGCCTTCATCCTCCGGTTCGAGGTTTTCGGGCGTGAGTGCGAAGTTCTGAATGGGGTTCTGGAAGAGCACCGCCGTTGCCAGTTCAAAACTGTCGGTGGTGCGACGAATTGTACCGCCCTTGTTGCCGCGTGAGAGCCGGCGGTTGAGCACGCTGCCACCAAACTCCATGCAACCTACGGCATTGCGGATGTAGGGATGCAGACAGGCGTTGAAGGCTTCTTCGTCGCAGAAATCCTGTCCGAAGATGAGGTTCTCGCTGGCGAGCACAGCCTCGCTGCCCACGTAGTTGGGATACATGCGTTCCCATCCGCGCGGCAACGTGCAGCCGTGGAAAATCACCATCAGTGCGTGGTCGTCGGCATCGCTCAGGATGGCTTCGTACAGGCGCATCGTCTCTTGCTTGTCGCCGCCGAAGAAGTCTACCTTGATGCCCTTCACGTCGTTCTTCTGCATCCAGCGCATCCATTCCTTGCGCTGAATGGGGTTGTCCATGGCATTGATGGGCGACTGCACGATGTCGTTCCAGTAGCCGCTCGAACTGAACCACAGGAAGACGTCGACGCCTTGGCTGTGGGCATATTCAATGAGGCGTTCCATGCGCTCTTTGCCGATGGCGATGTCCCACCCTGCATCGATGAGGATGTATTCGTAGCCCAATTGCTTGGCGAGATTGATGAAATGCACTTGGTCGTCGTAGTTCATCGAGTTGTCTTGCCATACAATCCAACTCCATGTGCCACGTCCGAACTTGTAGTCATGCTGCGACGCATAGCGTGGCGCAACATTGTCGAAGGGTGCAGTGGTCTCGACGATGGGCGCAAGCGTCGTGCCGACCGTGATGGTGCGCCACGGCGTCGTGCCGGGCAGCGCGAATGCCGGTTCGGGCGTGCCGTTGCCGTTGTTCTCTTCCGCCATGGGGAAAGCAATGGTGTAGCAATCCACCGAACCCGTCGCAGCAGCCGGCGTCCAGTCGCTCAGGTGGCTGGCACAATAGCGCGAATCCACGCCGGTTTCGCTCACGAGCACCCATGCCGTCGGCGTGTGGAACAGGCAGGGGAACGTGTAGCCGTGACCATATTGCGAACGTGCCGTGAGTGGCGCATCGGCCTTGTACTTTTCTTCATAACTGGGTTTCGTGCGCTTCCACCCTATCATGGCGTCGCTCTGCGGGCAGAGGAACGTGGTGGTCTGTTCGGGAAAGGCAAAACCGGTCTTCTCCTCCATGATGCGGACGGCACCCGTCTCGCCCCGCCGTCCTTGGCGCGGCATTTCGTAGCGGAAGGCAATGTCGTTGTTGGAAACGCGGAAGCGGACATCCAGCGGCTGGCGGCGGGCATTGCGCAACTGCAACGTCAGTTCGTTGGCCACGTAGTGCACGTGCGCCACTTTCGAGCGGTTCAGTTCATAGTGTTCGTCCACCGCGCCCGACTGCTGCTCCTGCAGCGTCAGTCCTTGGGAGAAATCGCCCACGTCGGCCACCAGTCCGAGCGGCGAAGCAGGCATGACCGTCTCGCCGTCGTAGGTTACCTTATAAAATGCACGTCCGTCGGCAACGTCTACCGCCACTGCCAGACGTCCGTCGGGACTCTTCACTTCTGCCTTCTGGGCCACAGCCACGAGCGTGCAAGCCAGCAGCAAAGCCATACATAAATTACGTTTCATCGTCGGTGTTTATTTAGTTCGTTTGAAACGGAACAGCCTTCCGCGTTCCGCCTATTCGTTGCAAAGATATAAGAAATAAGTATGCAGACCAAATTTTTTCCGAAAAACATTGCTGCCGACGTCGCGAAGGAAAGTCGGGAACGTCGCGAAGGAAAAATAAAAACGTCGAAGAGAAAAGTCAAAACCACACTGCGGATTGTACAAACCACACTGCGGATTATACAATCCACACTGCGGTTTTGACTTTCCATCCCAACAAAATCAACTTTCTGCAGACACATTCCCGACTTTGTTTCGCCACGTTTTCAACTTTATTCTGCAACGGCATTGCCCGCAAAATCCGACAATTTTTCCAAAATACAGCCTTTTTTCTTACTTTTCTATTGCTTGCATAAAAGTTTTTCTTATATTTGCGGCACAAAGTCGTCGGAGTGTCGCACAACAGGCTACCGACCGGAACGACAAAACTAACATAACACCTTAAATAACACTAACACTTATGAAAGTTTACCAATCTAACGAAATCAAGAACATTGCCCTGCTTGGCAATGACGGCGCGGGCAAGACTACGTTGACCGAAGCCTTGCTCTACGAAGCCGGAATCATCCAACGTCGCGGACGCATCACACAGAAAAACACCGTGAGCGACTACTTCCCCGTGGAACAGGAATACGGCTACTCCGTCTTCTCCACCGTGTTCCACACAGAATGGAACGGCAAGAAACTGAACATCATCGACTGTCCGGGAACCGACGACTTTGCCGGCGCAGCCATCACGGCACTCAACGTGACCGACACGGCACTGCTCCTCATCAACGGCCAGTACGGCCCCGAAGTGCAGACGCAGAACCACTTCCGCTACACCGAAGAATTGGAAAAGCCCGTCATCTTCCTCGTCAACCAACTCGACTCCGACAAGTGCGACTTCAACATGACGATAGAACGGCTGCGCGAACTCTACGGCCCCAAAGTAGTGCCCGTGCAATACCCGCTGAACGAAGGCCCCGACTTCAACGCACTCATCGACGTGCTGCTCATGAAGAAATACAGTTGGAAGCCCGAAGGCGGCGCACCCATCATCGAAGACATCCCTGCTGAAGAACACGACCGCGCCATGGAACTCCACCGCGCACTCGTCGAAGCCGCAGCAGAGAACGACGAAACCCTGATGGAGAAATTCTTCGAAGCAGAAAGCCTGACGGAAGACGAAATGCGCGAAGGCATCCGCAAAGGTCTGGTGACACGCAGCATCTACCCCGTATTCTGCGTATGCGCATACAAGGACATGGGCGTCCGCCGTCTGATGGAATTCCTCGGCAACGTCGTACCTTTCGTATCCGACATGCCGAAGCCCGTCAACGCAGCAGGCGAAGAAGTGGCACTCGACAGCAACGGCCCCGCAGCCCTCTACTTCTTCAAGACAGCCAACGAACCCCACATCGGCGACGTGCAGTACTTCAAGGTGATGAGCGGCAAGGTGCACGAAGGCGACGACCTCACCAACAACGACCGCGGTTCGAAGGAACGCCTCTCGCAGTTGTTCGTCTGCGCCGGAGCCAACCGCACGAAAGTTGAAGAACTCGTTGCCGGCGACATCGGCTGCACCGTCAAACTGAAAGACGTGCGCACAGGCAACACGCTGACGGCAAAGGAAGTGGACTGGCGCTTCGACTTCATCGAATATCCCGACCCGAAGTACATCCGCTCCGTGAAACCGGAAAACGAATCGGAATCGGAAAAGATGATGGCTGCCATCCAAAAGATGAGTCAGGAAGACCCCACATGGATTTTGGAACAAAGCAAGGAACTGAAGCAAACCCTCATCAAGGGACAAGGCGAATTCCACCTGCGCACACTGAAATGGCGCTTGGAAAACAATGCCAAAATCAAGGTGAAGTTTGAAGAACCGAAAATTCCTTACCGCGAAACCATCACCAAGAGCGCACGCGCTGACTATCGCCACAAGAAGCAATCGGGCGGCGCAGGACAATTTGGCGAAGTGCACCTCATCGTCGAACCTTACGACGAGAACACACCCATGCCGGCCGTATACAAGTTCAACGGACAAGAATACAAAATCACCGCCAAAGGCGAAGAAATCGTCGACCTCGAATGGGGTGGCAAGTTGGTGTTCGTCAACTCCATCGTCGGCGGCAGCATCGATGCCCGCTTCCTTCCCGCCATTCTCAAGGGCGTAATGAGCCGCATGGAGCAAGGACCGCTCACAGGCAGTTATGCCCGCGACGTGCGCGTCATCGTCTACGACGGAAAGATGCACCCGGTAGACTCCAACGAACTTTCGTTCATGCTCGCCGGCCGCCACGCCTTCAGCGAAGCCTTCAAGGCAGCAGGCCCGAAACTGCTGGAACCCATCTACGACGTTGAAGTCCTCGTGCCCAGCGACCGCATGGGTGACGTGATGAGCGACCTGCAAGGACGTCGCGGCATGATTGTCGGTTCGGAGAGCAGCAAGGGCTATGACAAACTCATCGCCAAAGTGCCGCTCAAGGAACTCTCCAACTACTCCACCTCGCTCTCGTCCATCACAGGCGGACGCGCATCGTTCACGATGAAGTTCTCCAACTACGAACTCGTTCCGACCGACGTTCAGCAGAAACTCGTCAAGGAATTCGAAGAACAAAACAAGGACGAAGACTAATCGCATCCGCAGCAATATCTGCATAAAGAGCAGGCGGCAAACCACCCCATCGGTAGTTTGCCGCCTGTGTCGTTTAGAGAGGAGCAACACGAAAAAAAGGTCGGCAACGCAATGCTGCCGACCTTTCTTCGTAGGAGAAGAGTTTGGATGAATTACTTCACCCAAACCTTCTTGCCATTCACAATGTAGACTTGTCCCTTCACGATGTTCTGAACCTTGCGGCCTTGCAGGTCGTAGACGTCAGTCGCGTTCGTGTCAATCGTCAGGCCATTGATGCCTACAGGCGTTGATTGTACGAAAATCGCCATGATGGTGACGTCGCCGGCAGGCATGACGAAGGTGTTGTCGGCAGTCAGTTCAACTTCCGTTGCATCGTCGCCTTCGCCTGTGGTGACAGTCAAGGTCTTCAATTCATAGCCTTCGTCGGGCGTAATGGTGAGCGTAACGACTTCGCCGGCAGTGGCAGTCTGCTTGTCGGCTTCGACTGTACCATGTTCGCTTGTCACGATCGTGATGGTGTGACTGACAGCAACAAAGGTAGCCGTAATGGTGACGTTGCCGGCAGGCATGATGAAGGTGTTGTCGGCAGTCAGTTCAACTTCCGTCGCATCGTCGCTTTCGCCTGTAGTAACAGTCAGTGCGTCCAGTTCGTAGTCATCGTCAGGAGTAATGGTGAGCGTGACAACGTCGCCGGCAGCAGCAGTCTGTTTGTCGGCTACGACCACACCATTTTCAGTTGCAGCAACCGTAATGGTATACTCAGGAATGATTTCGGGTGTTTCGTAAATCTTCCAGAGCGACTTGTCGTTTTGGCTCTTGTTGGCATAGCAATTCTTGCCGGCTTCCGTCTCGTCTACACCGATGAGGTGGTTGGTGTTCGTAGCCTTGGCAATGGTGTAGTAGCCGTCGCCAATGAGCGTCACCTTCCATGCGTATGGCGTAGCAGACGAGCCCATGCTCCATGTGTTGTCGCCAGTGCCGGTATATGCCACATATTCGCCTTCACCATTCGTGATGGCGTAGTTGCCGTTGTCCATCGCTTCGAACGAAAGTCCAACCACAGCGTCAGACAACTTCGTGCCTCCATCCAACGCCATGTAGAGGTCGGTGTCCTTCAGTTGAATTGTATACAACTTGCCGGCTTCTGGCTTATTGAGGTAGTTTTCAAGATTGAGCGACGCAAGAGCGGCTTGAATCTCTTCGAGCGTTGATTCAGCATTGTCAAGCACGGCTTGTGCATCGGCAATAGCCGCATTGAACGCATCAGCATCGTACTGGAGCAACTCGTCGCCAAAGAGGTCGGTGTTCTCGGCTTTCGCATTGGCGTTGGCAATGGCAACATTGAGGGTTGCCTTTGCTTCGAGTGCAGGAATCGTAGCGAGATAAGCATCACGTGCTTCATCGCTTTCGAAGACTTGAACATCTACCTTGTCGATGAAGAGGTGAGGCATATTTGCCGAACCTGTATTGACAGGCGTGTAACCTACGGACAATGTACCGCGTGTGGCTGTTTCCACGTCGAACGAAATTGTTTCGTACTTCCACGTGTTGACAGGGTACTGCGTGGTCGTTGCATAGTGGTTAGTGCCGTCAACGGACATACCGATGAGGTTCTTCGAAATGGCTGTCGTACCACCGACAGAGTTGTAGACAGGAACGGTGATGACGTACTTACCTGCAGCAAGTGCAGCCTCTTGAGTGTATTGCGATGTGGATGACCATACGCTGACGAGACCGAGGGCGTTGCTTTCCTTGCCTGTCGGGCTGACAGCAGGTGCCAAATAGCCTTCACCACCCAAGAATACGTCGGAACCATAAGCATAGACGGCTGCAGCACGATTGTCACCATTAGTGCTTGCAATGGTCCAGCCTTCTACTTCTTGCATATGGGCTATACCACCCTTGCTGTTGGCATCGCCTTGAGTGGTGCGGACACCGATTGTGGTCGGGGTGCTTGCTTCGAAATCGAGATTGACAAATTCATCCTTTGCAAGAACGAAGTCGAGTGTCGGCGTAGCAGTTTCGCTGAAGTCTGCCGTCGCAGTTTGCGCTTTGTAGCCTTCTGCCGTCACGGTAACGTCGTAAGTGCGGTTGCTCTGTACGACGTTGATGTCGTAAGCACCTTCTGCATCGGTCGTTCCTGTGTACTGGATGTCGTCGCCGTCGTTGCTGACGAGCGTCACGGTTGCACCTTCGATAGCATTTTCACCATCAGTTACCGTACCTGAGATGGATGCCGGCTCGACGACGAGTTGGAAGTAAGCCACAGGCCCTGCCTTCTTGGTACCATTGTACGACATTTCGATATCGTTGTCGTATGCATAGTTGACAGTTTGCCAGTTACCACTACCTTGTCCAACTGCCTCTGTGTAGACACGGATGTCGGACGTGCCGTCCCAAACAATCGGTTCGGGCAAAGTGATGACAGATTCAATATTGTCAGGGAATACAAAGGTTGCATCATTGGGGTCATATACCACAACTTCTATCATTGCTTCTTTGTCGGGCTGTCCGAAAGCAATTTCGCCGGTACTTGTAGCAACCCATGATGTAACACAGGCTTTTGTGAAAGCACCCTTTTCAGTATTGATGCCCTTAAATGTAATGGAAGAAATCTTATCGCCACTCTTCAAACCTGCGGCTTCGATTTTGGCTGCAGTATAAAGGATGTCGGTGTAACGTGTTCCACCATTACTATCGGTGTTGTACCAGTCAACAAATCCAAAATCACGACCTGTATTCGTCGGTGTACCTACTTGAACGCCGTCGGCAGAAGCCACTTCTTCGGTAAATTCAACGTCAACAGGTTCCGTTGCTACGACATAGTCGTCGGCCTTGATTTCGAAGTAAACAGGGAATGTACCAACCTTCGGAGACTTGAATGGTGCTTCGATGGTCGCACTTACCGCAGTCAGTTGATTAACCACAGGGATGTCTGGCGTTCCTTCTGTTTCGGTAGCCTTGCCATCGACATAAGCCACAATGGTATAGGCAGTTTCGGTGTGCAGACCGAGGTTGGTCAGTGCAATCTTCGCTGTGCTGTTGACGTTCTGCATAGCCGTTTCCGGAACGTTGGTTGTTCCGAGAATCCAGTCGTGAGCCACGTCAACAACGGTAAGACCATAGATTTCGTCAACGCGTGGGCTGCCCGCCAATTCGAATGCCAAATAGTAGTCGCCAGCGGTAGGAACGGTGATTTCAAATGTCTTGTAGTCGGGCAATATCGGATTTTCTTCATCCAAACCGCTTACGCAGCCCAATTCGACACGTGTAGCCGTTTCTTCGTCATCGTTCAGTGCTTCTTCGCGAGTAGCAGCAGCATAGACGGTAACCGTAGCGTCTTTCCATGAAGCATTGGAGTTGTAGAGTTTTGCATCGAACAGGATTTTGTCGCCTGCTTGCGCGTGCAACTTCGGCGTAACAAATGTACCTGTACCTGTGATAGCATAGTTGGCTTCGTAGGATGTTCCTGTGTTACTCGTGCTGATGCCTTTGTACACTGAACCTGCAGGCCATACCGAGTTGTTGTTGCCGTCGTCGAAGGTCGCATAGAACAATGTCGGGTCGAGACGTGTACCAATGACAGACGTGGTGAAGGTTGCGTCTTCGCCGTCTGCACCAACGTAGGTAATGACAATGTCACCGCTGTACGTACCGATTTCGGTAGCCGTGAAGGTGAAGTCGAGCGTCTGCTGACAAGTTTCCAAACCATCCTGTGTTCCGTCGAAAGCAGGGATAGTCATTGTAGTAGCCGACGCAGTAAAGCCTTCGGGCATAGTGACGTTCTTCACCGTAAGCGGAGCCGAACCCCAGTTGAAGATGTAGAATGTCTTGGTGTCTTCAGTAGTAGTCTTGCCAAAATTGATTGGCGTTGTGTAGTCGGACGGCTCGTACCAGCGACTTGTGTACTTATTGTTCAAGAAGTGGAATACGGGCTCTTTCGTGACAGTGAAGTCGAACGCGTCGGTTTCGAATTTCGTTCCGTCAGTGAACTCAAATACTACTTTCGCACCCGTGTAGGCTGTCGTTTGCTCTACCTCGGGCGTCCACTTGAATGAGAAGGACTTTCTCGTCGTTGCCGTAGCAGTGAGGGCTACAGGCGTACCTTCTACGACGTTGTCGCCATAGATGAACTTTACGGTGTAGTTGTCTGCCGTTTCGTCGGTCAACGGAATAATGTCGAGCGATGGTTTGCTCTGCTCAACACCACTCTTGATGGAGGTTTCGGGCCATTCCGTAGAATAGATGTAAAGGTCGTGAGCCACGTCAACCTTTTCCAAACCGATGATGTTGTCGAGACGAACATAGAAGATTGCAAATCCGACGTAATAATCACCTTCAGTGTCAAAAGGAATCGAAACGTTTTGATAAGTGCTCGTGAGTTGGTCTGCCGTTACCGTGTAGACGGGTTCACCCCAAGTCTTACGGTCGGTGGACACGTACACTTTCAGATTATACTTTGCAGCGGAATTGTTACTGTAGCGACTTACGTCGAACGTCAAGACATCGCCTGCTTTTGCATGAAGTTTGGGCGTAATGAACTTGTTGTTTGCTTCCGCATAACTATCAGTATTATATGAATATAGACAGCCATCGTAGTTACCGGAAGATATGTAGGTATAGTCTGTGCGGACACCACCTTCTGCTACAGAACCGGCAGGGAACGGAATCGTGCTGGAAGTGCTATTGAAGTCTGCAACCCACGTGTTGGCGCCAACGACGTTGGCAGAAAAGTCCAACGTATAGGTCTTTTCAGTCGTTCC
>JAFLUS010000002.1:16097-25453 GCA_022508685.1 Prevotellaceae bacterium
AGCACCCCAATTTTCTGCAGTGGAAAGGCTGCTGCTCGTTGTCGTACCAGCATTGCGGAAAATGAATTTCGATTCGTAAGTCTTATAACCGGAATTGGCACGTTGTACAACACTACTTGTGATGTTTTCACGCAGATAGATAGGAATAGTTGCACTGGAATAGGGCCATTCGCTCGTTTCGACTTCAGCCATTACATGGAATGGGGCTGAAGTTTCGCCGGCAGCCAACGTCTGAGGTACAGGAACTGTGCCATAGATGGTCGATTTGCTGTTGTTGAACAAGGAAACGGAGTATTTTTCATCACCTTTATTCAAAGTAATATCTCCGCTGTTTTTCACTGTAACAATGAAATCGACGAGCACTTTTCCGTTGACCTGCTGATTCCAATATATAACACCTGTAGTGTTGGATGGTTCAACCGAAGCAATGGTCAGTTTGCTTTCCGGGATGATATCGGCAGACGTTGCGCTGAAGTCGTCAATATAGACGTAATTGCCACGAATACCGATGTGGGTATAATCGTCTACTGATAGTGTCACGGTTGTGTAATCGACAGAACTGAGATTACCTCCATCGGCAATGGTATAGGGCACTTCCTCGCCCCGAGTCCATGAAGCGGCAGAACCGGTCACTTTGTAGAACTTGATGCTACCGCTGCTGTTATATTGTTTGACAGCAAGCGTAACCGTTCCTTTTACCAACGGAGTGACGTGCAAATCGTAGGTGTCGACACCACTTGACGTTGCACCATAGTCAAAGTCCTTTTGCTGATAGCAAAGGAGCGCTCCGCTACCATTGACTCCCGATGTAGCGTTATAACTGTAAGACATGTGGTTGTCGTAATACGCATCACGGTCAACCAAATGCCCCCAATTACCTGCTACAACGAAGTTGGTTGCACTCGTAGAGATGGGCGTATCAAAGTCCACTTTATATGAACTTACCACTTCAGCCCATAAAGGACTGACGCCCAACCATGCTGTGAGTGCAAGAAGTAATAATCTTACTTTCTTCATAAGCAGTTGAATTTAGATGAATAGTTATTAATATGAAATTGTTCTGATTTGCGATTTAGGGAATGGCGATTTTGCGGGTTTGTCCGTCAGAATAGCGAACGATGTAGATGCCACGCGAAGGTGTCGTCACACGTTGTCCGTCGATGCTATAGTATGCCACGGGCACGGCATTGGCAGACGCAGAGGTTGTATCTACGATACCCGATGTCACGCAATCGTGCAGTGCAATGCTGTTGCAATTGGTGATATCCATTTCAAGTGCATCGTCTTCATCGAGGGCGATATCCGTTGCATATCGGGTGAGGAAGGCCACGGCGTGCATGTCTTCGGGTTTCCATGCCGTTGGCAACGTGACGGTGTAATCGACAGCAAAGGTGTTGCCATTGAGTATCAACCGGTCTCCAGCCGAAGCGGTGAGGATTTGTCGCAGCACATGGTTATGCTTATACGTATTGTCCCATGTCGTGCGTTGCGTAGCCTCGTTGTAAACGGCTTGCATTCCTTGCACATTATCCTCGGTAAGCATCAGTGTAATGGCGAGGTCGCCAAAGATAGGCAGTGCGTCGGGTGAAGTCGTTCCGGTGCAATGAAGCGTGAGTTGGCGTGTATCGCTGTCGTAGTGCGGTTCGATATTCACGGTAGCAAAGGCGGGATTGAGATTGGCTTCGTACACCAGTTCACGAACGGCTTCGGCGGCAAGTCCGGGGAAGATGAGTACGTAGTCATTGATGTCGAAGGCTATATGTGCTTCACCCGGATAGTAGTAGCGGTCAATGGTGAACGACGGATAGGTGTAAGCATAAAGGCTTTCGTAGGCTGCTGCTTCGGGAACTGCCAACGGCGTACCTGCAGCCGATACGTTGACAAAGGCTACATCGGTGGTTGTCTTGGCAAGCGCATCGATTTCTGCCGACACATAAGGTACATAGGGCGACTGATAGTGCACGTATTGCTCGAAATAGTGCTGCTGACGTTGCAGCGGGTTGGCATAGACGTAGAATTTGCTTTCGAGCGTGTCGTTGGCAACAGCCTGAGGTGTCTGATTGTCAATGCTATTGACAAATACCCGGAACGTGTGCTCACCGATGCTGAGATCGTCGGGTACGGGAAATTCCACTTCCCAACTTTCGCTGCCCGACAGCGTGTCAGCAAATTGAACGATGGTGGCAGGACGTTGGTCTATCTGATAAGCCAATGAATAGGTGCCTACCTTCTCGCGACCCACACTGGAGTACATGGAGAAGAAATCGATAATCTCACCATGCTTCTTATATTTATTACCAAAGAAGAGGTAAGTGAAATCGATATCCTGCGACGGAAGCGACGTAATGTCGACAATGAGTTGCACGCACAGGTTGCCGTAATCGCCGAGACTATACCATGCTTCTCCGCTGCCGAAGTTGCCGTATGCCAAGAATCCGGCACCGGCATCCGTACCTGCCGTACACATGGCTCCCGTGCCTGCAGCCACCATGGCATCCGTCTCTACGTAATCGTAACCCAAAAGCAGGGTTTCATCACCGCGAATGTCGTAACTGTTATTGTTGTTGAAATAGATTTCGTTCCAGCCGGCTGTGGCATTGCGCACTTTCTGCGAGATAACCGGTTCACCGATGGTATTGTTCTCCACGACATAGAGAAAAATACGGCTGTTCGAAATGTTCTGACTGACAGCGAAGCGAATACCTACCACTTTGCAACCTGCATAAGAGTTGAGAATGGATGGTGTGAGTTCGGCTCCGACGGGATAGGTGCCGGCTGCACCAAAATACATATCGGAGATATCAATCTTGTCGCCTTGCGTCAGACCGACTCCGCGCTGCGTTGATGGCAATTGGGCTGAAACCGGAATTGCTGTCAGCAACAGAACGGCAACAACGAGCGTGTTGAGAATACGATGTGTCATATTTGAAAACGCTGGATAAGTTATTTGATGACTTTATGATAGGAATTGCCTTGTCTGATGATGTTGATGCCACGCACAGGCGTTTGCAGTTTCATGCCTTGCAGATTGTAGATTTCTGATGGCGTCGTTGCTATCGTAGGCAGCGTCGTCTGCTGAATATCGGTAGTGGCATTGATGACGTACTCCGTGGTAGACGATTCACTATATTGATAGATAGCCCGAATGCCTACCGTGTGTGTACCGGCAGTGAGTCCCGTGAGGGTGAAGTTGGTGGTGTCGCTTGTGCCGATGAGGATGCCGTCGAGATAGATTTCATACTTCACGACATTGCCATAGTCAATGGTTGCTCCGTCTCCTTCTTCAGGGCCGACTGTGAAATCGTCAATCTGTGCGAAAAAGGCATCGATACTGGTGTAGTGAATGGCAAGACGAACGGTCTGTCCGGCATAATCAGAAAGGTCTGTCTGATAAATCATCCAATAGTCGGAAGCGAGTGGTGATGCAACGGACAGCGGTGTGAAGTCAGAAGGATTGGTTCCTGAGGTCGACACGCAGAACTCGATGCTTTCGGGATACAATGATTCATATCCTTTTGCAGTTACGTTGAGTTTGAAATTGTCGCGAATGGCATATTCGGGTGAAATGAGCCATTTGTCGGCTTGCATGCGCTGCGGCGAGAAGAAGATGACGGTTTTGTCGCCCGTAGGTGCAGCCACAGCATTGTCGGTCGGGAGCATGGCGGGAACGGTGTTCCACGGATTGAACACCATCGGTGCCAATGGCATGGGGTTGTATTGTGTACCCGAACCCGGGAAAGTGACAATCGCACCATTGAGCGCAATGGGATAGACGGGCGCTTTGTCGTTGTCTATCGATATCCAGTCGCCGAATGTGCCGGTGGCAAAGTCGTCGTAGGATTCAAAACTATCGGTAATTGCCAGTTCCTGATTCCATTGAATGTAGGCAGCAATGGTTCCGTCAGTTTCTTCGGTAAGGTCAGCAGTAATGTTGTAGGGAGCGATGACGTGGTCGGACAATGTGATGTCGAATGTAGCATCGCCGGTTACCTGAATCTGCTGTTGGTATTCGTCGAACGCTCCTTCTTCGATATGCGCAAGATAGTTGGCAAAGGGAAGTGAGGGCAATGTGGCTTTTCCGTCAGCAATGGTGAGTTGGTAACTTTCGCTGTTGGACGTATTGACGAGCGTCAGCAGTTCGCCGTCGGCAGTGCGCTTGCTTTCTGCCTTTACATTGAACGTGACGTTGGCGTAGATGTCGGCAGGGATGTCGACGGTGGTCGTAACGAGTTCGCTTTCAGTCGTCAGATAGATGGCTTTCACACCAAACGTATGCGTGCCAGCCGTCACATGGTCAAAGGTGTAGGTGTAGGCATCCGTAGTGGCAACCATCGTACCATCCACGTAGAGTTGGAAGGTTTCGTTGGGGTTGTCCGGTGATTTCTGCGGCGCACGTCTTGCTGTTTGCTTGATTGCGTTAGCAAAATTGTGACGAGGACCTACATAGAAATCGTCGAGCATGAGCATGAAGGAGCCGTACATGTTGTAATGACTGATGTAGCGAATGGCAATCTTCACTGGCGTGTTGGCATACTCTGCCAAAGAATAGGTAAAGGTGTGCCATTCAGACAAGTCGGCTGTTTCGTAGTTGCCTGCATCCAAACGTGTGAAATCCTGTTGTGTAGGATTGGTAGTGTTGGTGGTAATGTAGACTTGGAAACGTTCGTCGAAGCGGTCTGCGGCTTTGGCAAGGAAACTGACGCAGTGGTCGGTGCCCGGTGTAATGGTTGGCGAAATGAGCCAGTCGTCGTTGGCATTTCCGCTTTGCGTGCGTGTGAAACCTATATATTGCTGACCGCTATAAGGACGCAGCACGGGGTAGTCGTACCACCATGTCGGTTCTACGGTCAGCGGATTGATGACTTGTGCATATTGCAGCGTTCCGCGGTTAGGATAGTTTCCGATGATGGCTGCCGCAGTTTCGTGGTCTGCGTCAATACCTGTCCATTCGCCAAATTGAATGGCGAAAGCATCGTAACTTTCAAAATCGTCGAAAAAGACAGGGGCTTCCGTGTTCCATGTCAGCGTAACGCTGTTTTCGCCCGTATAGGCGTTATGGTGTGGATTGGCAGTCAAGGCAAAGGGTGTTCTCGTCTTTTCCTGCAAAGTGACGTTGACGGTTGTATCGGCTTGTACGTCGAAATCGACGGAAAGCGGAGCATAGCCGTCGCGATTGACAGAAAGATTGTGATGTCCGGCATATACTCTGACGGTGCAGATGCCGGAAGCATTAAGCGTGAGTGTACCATAACCGACCTGATAATCGGTTTGCGTAAGTACGACAGGTTGATTTTGCAAATTATCGGCAGCAGGGGTGCTGACTACGATAGTGAGATTGATGTCTCGGGATTGTGCCTGCAAGGCTGTGGTGAAAAGAATAGCAATGAATAAAAAGTAGAATCTTTTCATGTGACATGTAGTTTAATATTCCGGTGTCGGAACGATATCGTGAAGATTGCTGCTGTGGGTAAAAACGTACGCAGTTGAGTGCGTATGTCAAGTTGGGAGGAAACTCAAGACTAAACCACGTCGGCATTCGCCTGCGGATTTAGTCTTGAGTATTCACAGAAAGGGTACCTTCTCATTTACCAAGAAGGTGTCGCATGGTTAGCGCATGATGCGCATGGTCTTTACATCGTTGCCGTCCTTCACTTTGACAACATAGATGCCTTTGGGAAGTGACTCCATGGCTGCATTGCCGCGTCCGCTGCCGACGAGTACACCGCTGAGGTTGTACACGCTTACTTCGGCATTGGCTGAAAGGTTGCTGTGCAGATGGTCAATTCCGTCAGCAAGGTTGGTGCTGAAGTTTGTGAAGGTGAAATCATCGAAGAATGCCATGTTGTTGGCAGTCAACTCGGTATGGCGAACGGCAATGTAGATGTTCTTTCCAGCATACTTCGAGAAGTCTACCGTGAAGTGGTGCCATTCATTTTCGCCGAGATATGACATTTCCGTGTCTTTCATCACAGCGGTGAAGTCGGAAATCTTCGTTCCGGTTTCGCTGACATACACACCTACGTTGTGGTAGTCGTTGTCGCCGATGTAGACAGAGTTGATGGTTCCGAGGTTACGTGCATAGAAATCGAATGTCGATGTTTCGGTAGCGAGCAGTTGCTTGCTGATAATCCAGTCATCTGCAGAACCGCTGTCGATGGCTGCTGCACCAATGCTGTGCGTACCGCTATGTGCTTCCAGCAGCGAATTCTTGTGTTCTACCGAAGTGAACGCATATCTTCCACCGTCATTTTCAACAACAGTCAGGTAGTAGCCCAATTCGTTGGTTACCTTGTTATCTACGTCAACGAGTGTGAATTCGTTCTTCCAAGGATGGTCGAGCGGATTGTTTTCGAAACTTTGGAAGTAGATGTTTTCGGGGAGTGCCTCACCGCTTACGGGGAAGGTTACGGTGTAGCCGTTCTCAAATTCCACCGTCATATTGTCGTTTATGGTCGCTGCTGCATCCTTTGCGTTGAACTGAAGGCTGAATACGGCACCGCCATCTACCGGAATTTCCGTACCGGCAGCAAGCGAGGATTCAAAGTTGTCAGTGCTGAACGTAACGTTCTTCACTTTGAGTGCAGCAGTTCCTTTGTTGAGGAGGCTGAAGACGTCACCCGAATTTACGGCGCAGTTGTAATTGATTTTTCCTGCATTCCACGATGGCTTGTTGAAAATAGCCTTGTTGTCAGCAATGACTTCCAGCACAACGTGTGCAACAGCCGTACCATTGTCGCGTCCGTAACTGTAAGAGGTGTGTACCCAACGGAACTGAACGGTCTTGCCTGCATAGGCAGAGAGGTCTACCACTTCTTCGCGCCAGTAGTTCGTTTCTTCGTCATGGGCTTCGGAAATCGTAGTGAGGTCAGTCCAAACGCCGTCTGCACAGATAGAGAAGATACCGATGCTGGCTCCGTTGTTCTCTACGTTTTCTTTCTTCAACAAACCGCTTGCGTCAACAACGAGGTCGCGAGGATGGTTGTCACCCCACATGAATGAAATCTGCATCACTTTGTCTGCCGGCAACTTGAATTCGGGTGTCATGATAGAGTCGGATTCAAGTTCGACAAGTGCACCTGAGTGCAGCGTGTTGCTGACTACATTGCCATTCTTGTAGGGGAAGAAGTCGCTGGTGTACCAGTTGCGGTTGTAGGACGGAGCACCCTTTGTCAACCATCCGTCAGGAATGGTGTTGGAAGTGAAGTCCTCGATGTAGGGATATTCCGATACGGATGCGTCGGGTTGCGTCGTGAATGTCCAAGTGATGACATTCTCGGCAGGCGTTTCACCTACTCCGTTGTAGGCTACGACGCGCCAGTAGTAAGTTGTTTCGTAGTCGGTAGTGGGGATGGTGTACGTCAGTACGTTGCCCACGTTCATGCCGTCGATGAGGTTGGTAGCCTCAGCATTGCTGCCGACATAGAGTTTGTAGCCGGTAGCAAACTGCGCCGGAGCCCATTCCAGTACGACATCTTTGCCGTAGATGCTTGTTGCACCATTCTTCGGAGTTGTCGGAGTGGCTGCACCGGGAACGCCACCTTCGCCATAAAGACGCGGCAAAAGTACGCGGTCGAGGTAGATGTCGCGGCCTTCTTCAGCACCATAATCGCTGTCGTATTCCACTGAAGTCAGTTTGAAACGTGCATAACTGTTGTCGGTACCTTTACCCAAATCAACGGTCTGCGTAGCCTGATAACTGGTCACGAATTCGTAGGAAGCCATCCACTTTTCCGTCCAAGTCTTACCGCCGTCGGTCGAAACCTCTACCGAGAAGTCGTTGTTGGGATAAGTGCCGCCGTCTTCGCTCTCGAAATAGTCGTAATAAGTGAACGTGAGCGAACCGCCATTGGTGAGGTCAAGACGCGGCGTAGTGAGATAACTGGTGGTAATGTCGCGTGTAGCATAGGCAGATTGGTCGCCTTCGAGCGCAACGGACGAGCCTGCCCAGTTGTTGACTTTCCAGCCTGCGGGCGGGAAATAACCTTCAAAACTTTCCAACGTATAGCCATCGGGCACGAAAGTCTTGCTCGCCTTGAGCGTAATGGCAATGTCGCCGCCGTTCGTGTGGAGAGTAACAACAGGTGTAGCGTTGTTGGTGAGTGTCGCAGTATAGGAAAGTTGGAAACGCACTTCGTCGTTACGTTCCAGACTGACTGATGCGACGTCGAGCGTCGTTGCCACGCCATCGGGAAGGTCAACGGATTCGATAACCAGATTTCCACGACCCGTGTTCTTCAACGTGAAGGGTTCGGTGTAGAGTTTTTCACCGATGTACATGGGGATGAACGTGTAACTGTTGGACGAGATGCTGGCTACAGGACCTGTAACGGGGTCAACACGATAAACTTTCACATTGTCGAGTTTAACGAGGTTACCAATCTGAGCAAACATCTTGTAGACGAAGGCAATCTTCACCTTCTTGCCTTTCCATTCGCTCAAATCGAGTTTGGAACTGTAGAAGCCCCAGTCAGCCGGCCAGTTCAGCACACCGCTCTCCTTGAGCAATTGTGCATCGTGGAGAGAGAAAATGGTTTCGGCATCGTTCAAGTCGTTGTTCTCTACGATGCGCACCTGAAGGTCGAACTTTGAATCGGGTTTCACTGCCATAGGTCCGGCAGCCCAGTCGAAACTCAATTCGTAAGTGTCGTTGAGGTCGAGTTCGGGCGAGAGCAACGTTTCTTCACGAGGGCCGAAGCCTGCCTGCGGGTCGCTTTCGAAAATCGATGCGTCGCAGGCAGCAACGCGCTTGCTGCCGCTGGCGTATCCAGTCTCGGAGAAACTGTTGTGCCAAGTAAAAGTTGCATTTTCGCCTTTGTAGGCGTCGACAGTCGTCCATCCGTCGCCGACGGTCACAGGACGCGCTGCGTACTCCGTGTTGTCCGTCTCAAAATCTTCCGACAGGATGGTCTGTGCCTGCAAGTTGCCTGCCACCATCATGGCAATGGCGGCAAATCCTAAGAATAATTTTCTCATGTTACGGTTGTTTTTTAATCATTTATAAAAATAATCAATACCTATCAATACCTAACAATCCGGGTGGTTTTCCTTCTTTATTTGTACACAAATCAAAGAAAAATCCACAAAAACGATGCAAAATTACGAATTATCCGCAACTTACACCCTTTCTGACATGGTTAATAATTGTTAATTTTGTTGTTTTGCAGCATTTTTATCTCACATCGTCTACATTTGCTATATATAACACCTATTATGTCCACAGAAAACAGGCTTTTCGGCGTGCGCATAAACGTGCCGAGGCGTGCGCATAAACGTTCTGAGGCGTATGCATAAACGTTTTCAAGCGTATGCATAAGCGTGTTCACGTTTATGCGCACGCCGAAAACGAGTTGTGCGAC
>JAFLUS010000020.1 GCA_022508685.1 Prevotellaceae bacterium
TTACTTGCGCGTTACATACGAGCCGTCGCGCGTGTCGATTTCAATCATGTCGCCTTCGTTGATGAACAGCGGCACACGTACTTCGGCACCTGTTTCCACCGTAGCCGGCTTCGTGGCGTTGGTTGCCGTGTCGCCCTTCAGTCCGGGTTCCGTGTAGGTTACCTTGAGCACGACCTTCACGGGGATTTCGACGGTCAGGATGGTGTCTGTAGCCGCGTCGATGGTTGCCATCACGTTTTCGCCTTCCTTCAAGAAGCCTACGCCGTCGATGATGTTGGCAGCGATGTTGACTTGCTCAAACGTTTCGTTGTTCATGAACACGAGGTCGTCGCCTTCCTTATAAAGGAACTGGAACTGGCGGTGGTCAACCTGTACGTCTTCCAACTTGGCGCTGACAATCCACGTGCGCTCCAGCACGCGGCCGTCCTGCACGTCACGGAGTTTCGTACGCATCACCGTGTTTCCCTTGCCGGGCTTCACGTGCAAAAAGTCAATCACTACATAAATTCTGCCGTCAATACGAAGGCACACGTTTTTCTTAATATCTCCTGCTAACATATCAGTTTATTTTGAGTTGTATTTGACTTGTAAAATGCTAAAATCGAGTGCAAAATTACGGTTTTTTCATAAAATGGCAAAAAAACACGCGCAAAAACGGCAAAAACTTTTGTCATTTTACACAAAATCACTAATTTTGCACGCCGATTAAAAGGAAAAACCGCACGATGAGGGCTCAAAAACAGCATTTTGAGCCGTTCGTTTGTCTGCGGTCGGCGCGAATCGGAAACGAAACAAACAACTAAAAACGGATAAGACAATGAAAAGAACATTTCAACCCCACAACCGCAAGCGCGTGAACAAGCACGGCTTCCGCCTTCGTATGAAAACCAAGAACGGCCGCCGCGTATTGGCTGCACGTCGCAAGAAGGGACGCGCAAAACTCAGCGTATCGAGCGAACATCACGGCAAATAATCGCACACGCTCTACGCGCGGCACACTACACACGACTGCGGCACGCACGCCAAGACGGGCATGCACGGTCGTGGCAATGGCATTGCAAGGCGACTCCACGGCGAGCGCACTGTGATGCCATTGCCGCATTTTCGCACCTGCACCACCGATTTTGCGCGCATTATTTCCTTATTATAATAATAATGCGTAACTTTGCCACCCCTAATCCAACGCAACAACGATGAACATCAAGAAATACTTTACGGGCAAAACGGGGCTCATCTTCTGGGCGAACGTCCTGCTGGCTGCCGCCCTCATCGTCGGCATCCCCTACGGCGTATTTGTATCGCTGAACGCGTTCACCCACCACGGCGAGAAAATCGAAGTGCCGAACGTCACCCAAAAGACCTACACCGAGGCGCTCGAGATGCTCAACCAACGCGACCTCATTGCCGTCGTTTCCGACTCCGTATTCGACAAGAACTATGCTCCGGGCACCATTCTCTCGCAACTGCCTGCGGCTGGCAACGAGGTGAAAAGCGGCAGGCAAATCTATCTCACCGTCAACATGAAGGGACTGCCGCCCGTCAAGATGCCCGACCTCGTCCGCAACGCCACCGAGCGCATTGCCGAAATGCGGCTCAAGCAACTCGGGTTCAAACTTTCCAAGACGCAGCGCGTGGAGGGCGAACCCGAAGGGCTGGTCATCTCTATCAAGCAAAACGGCAAGCGCGTCAATGCCGGCGAAATGATTACGCGCGACCTTCCGCTCACCATCGTTGCCGGAGCGGGATTTCCTGAAGACACGCTCGACATCGATTCCTTCGGCATCGTGAACGACGGCGGTTTCGACATCGCGCTGTAGGCCTCCACCATCAACACATTCTGACCATTGAAGCGTAACGACGACATAGAAGAAATCGAGGGCTTCGACGACGAGATAGACGAATCGGCACCTCTCTACGAGCACCACCGACTGATTGCCGACAAGGGGCAGACGCCGATGCGCGTCGACAAGTTCCTGATAGACCACCTGTCGGGGACATCGCGCAACCGCGTTCAGAAAGCCGCCGACGCCGGCTTCATCATGGTCAACGACGTGGCCGTCAAGCGCAGTTACAAGGTGAAGCCCGGCGACGTCGTCAAGGTGATGCTCGACCGCCCGCACTACGACAACATCATCTCGCCGGAGGACATCCCCCTCCACATCGTCTACGAAGACGACGACCTCATGGTCATCAACAAACCGGCAGGACTCGTCGTCCACCCCGGCGTGGGCAACTGGACGGGCACGCTGCTGAATGCCATCGCATGGCACCTGAAGGACAAGCCGCAGTACGACATCAACAATCCCGAAATCGGGCTCGTCCACCGCATCGACAAGGACACCAGCGGACTGCTCGTCGTGGCAAAGACGCCCAATGCCAAGACGCACCTCGGTCTGCAATTCTTCAACAAGACGACGAAGCGGGAGTACAACGCCCTCGTGTGGGGCACCGTCAAGGACGACTGCGGACGCATCGAGGGCAACATCGCCCGCAATCCGAAAGACCGGATGCAGATGGCTGTGTTCGACCCCGCAGGCGACATCGGCAAACCTGCCGTCACCCACTACGAAGTCATGGAGCGGTTTGCCTACACCACCCTCGTGAAATGCGTGCTCGAGACGGGACGCACGCACCAAATCCGGGTGCACATGCGCCACATCGGGCACACGCTCTTCAACGACGAACGATACGGCGGCGACGAAATTCTGCGCGGAACGCCGTTCTCCAAGTACCGCCAATTCGTCGACAACTGCTTCCACCTCTGCCCGCGACAGGCACTCCATGCCAAGACGCTCGGCTTCGTCCATCCGCGCACGGGAGAGGAAATGTTCTTCACGTCGGACATCCCTGCCGACATGACGGCATTGATTGAGAAATGGCGCGGTTATGTTCCCAACCGCGAATAACAATACAACATTTTGTCTATGACACAGATGAAACAGAAACACACCATCGCCATCGTAGCCGGAGGCGACTCATCGGAGCACGACGTGTCGCTCCGCTCGGCAGCCGGCATCAATTCGTGGCTCGACCGCGACCGCTTCGACGTCTACATTGTCGAAGTGTCGCACGACGGATGGTTCGCCCATTTGTCCGACGGAACGCACTCGCCCGTCAGCCGGCACGACTTCACGTTCGACGACCACGGACGTTCCGTCACGCCCGACTACGCCTACATCACCATCCACGGCACACCGGGCGAAGACGGCGTTCTGCAAGGCTACTTCGACCTGTTGGGCATTCCCTACAGCACGAGCAACGTGCTCGTCGAAGCCCTGACGTTCAACAAGTTCATGCTGAACCAATACCTCAAAGGCTTCGGTGTGCGCGTGGCAGAAAGCCTGCTTATCCGCGAAGGACAGCACATTGCCGACGCCGACATCGTGGAGCGCGTGGGTCTGCCCTGCTTTGTCAAGCCCAACGCCGGCGGCAGCAGTTTCGGCATAACAAAGGTGAAGCAGGCTGCCGACCTCCAACCCGCCATTGCCGCGGCATTCAAGGAAAGCAGCGAAGTGCTGATAGAGTCGATGCTCTGCGGCACGGAAATCTCCAACGGCGTCTACAAGACACGCCGCAGCAGCCACGTGCTGCCCATCACCGAAGTCGTGACGCACAACGAGTTCTTCGACTACAATGCCAAGTACAACGGGCAAGTGGAAGAAATCACGCCAGCACGCCTCAGCGACGACACCACCAACAGGGTGCAGGCACTCACTTCAGCCATCTACGACATCCTCGGTGCCAGCGGCGTCATCCGCATCGACTACATCGTGTCGAACGTCGACGGCAAGGACGTCATCAACCTGTTGGAAATCAACACCACGCCCGGCATGACCGCCACCTCGTTCATTCCGCAGCAGGCACGCGCAGCCGGCATCTCCATGACCGACATGCTCACCGACATCATTGCCGACAAACTTCATCTGAATTTCGACTGAACCCCTATACCCACACACCATGTCTATCCACGATTTCGACGACATCCGCCCCTTCCTCCCCGAGGAACTGCCCGCCGTCTACGACCGGCTGCTTGCCGACCCCGAATTTCAGCACGTCCTTTCCTATATATATAAGGACACACCGCTGCCGCAGTTGGAACAACTCATCCGTTCGTGCCACACGAACCTCGACTTCCAACTGCACGTCGTCTACCCCATGCTGAAACACCTCATCGACACCGCAGCCACGAGCCTCACTGCCAACTTCTCGGCACTCGCCGACGGACACGACCGCCAATACACGTTCGTCTCCAACCACCGCGACATCGTGCTCGACTCCGCCTTCCTCTCCGTCGTCCTCCACGACAACGGCTTCAACACGGTGGAAATCGCCATCGGCGACAACCTCCTCATCCGTCCGTGGATTCGCGACCTCGTCCGCATCAACAAGTCCTTCATCGTGCAGCGCTCCCTGCCCCCGCGCCAACTGCTTGTCGCCTCAGCCAACATGTCGCGCTACATGCACTTCTGCATCAACCAGAAGCACGAGAACATCTGGATAGCCCAACGCGAAGGCAGAGCCAAGGACAGCGACGACCGCACACAGGAAAGCGTTCTCAAGATGATGGCAATGGGAGGCGACCTGCGCCAACTCAACATCGTGCCACTCGCCATTACCTACGAATACGACCCCTGTGACTACCTCAAGGCACAGGAATTCCAGAACAAGCGCGACATCGAAGGCTTCCGCAAAAGCCCTCAGGACGACCTCGACAACATGCGCACCGGCATCTTCGGGCCCAAGGGAAAAATCCACTACCATGCCGCACCCTGCATCAACGACTGGCTCGACACCCTTCCCGCCGACCTCCCGAAAACCGAATACTTCCGACAGGTGGCAGCCCACATCGACCGCGAAATCCATCGCCACTACCACCTCTACCCCGGCAACTACGCAGCGGCCGACATGCTGACAGGCACCCACGCCTACGCCGCACACTACACGCCCGAACAGCAACGGCAATTCGAAGCCTATCTGCAACAAAAACTCGCGATGGTGCAACTCGCCCACCCCGACATCCCCTATCTCCGCGAACGAATGTTAACCATGTATGCAAATCCCGTATTCAATCATGAAAAAGCCAACCAAGCGTAACCCGCAGCACCGCACAGCCCTCCTGTGGGCATTGTGCACCCTCTTCACTCTCACCCTCACCGCCTGTCTCGACGACGACGATGCACAGAAACCCTATCCGTCGCTCATCACCGAACTCGTGGAAGTCAATACCAACGGCAGAAAGCAAGTCAGCACCATCGTCTCTGACGACGGCACCATCTACATGCCTACCAAGACCTACGGCTACTCCGTTGCCGACACCACGTTCCGTGCCCTCTGCGCCTACGAGCCTCTCGCCGGACAATCTATCAACGTCTACCAACTGCAGGCCATTCCCGCACCCAAGCCTCTTCCGCCCAGCAGTTTCAATGCACTGACGAAAGACCCTATCAACATCATCAGCGTGTGGAATTCCCCACGCTACATCAACGTCTATTTCAGTTACCTCACCACCCACGCTGCCGTCCATGCCGTCGGGTTCTGCGAAGACAGCATCACCGTTTCCGACGACGGACTGCGCACAGCCCACGTCAGTCTGCTCCACTCGCGTCCCGGCGAGGATGCCGAATCCTACTCCGAGAAGACCTACATCTGTCTTCCCACCTACGTCTACAAAGACCGGTGCGACAGCGTCGCCCTCACCATTACTACCTACCGCGACGAACAGACCTTCGGCTGCCGCCTGCCGTTCGACCCGAAGAACAACGAAATGAAATAGCAAAAAGCAATTCCGCCGTGTTTTCATCGTAAACACGGCGGAATGCTTTTTATAGTCCTACGGCAGAAATGTCGACCAAGCCGTTGACGATGGCGTAAATGGTCAGTCCGGCGGGGGAATGGATTTGCAGTTTCCGTGCGATGTTGCGGCGATGCGTGATGACGGTGTTGGTGGAAATGCAGAGGTGGTTGGCAATTTCCTTGTTCGACATTCCCTGTACCAAAGCGACGATGACGTCGCGTTCGCGGTCGGAGAGGGCGTCGCCGTTGTCCTGACCGCTCTTGAATACCATGGAGGAAATGGTCTGCGTGACGGAGTTCTGCTTCAGTTGGCTCTCCAGACGACGGACGGCGGGGACAAATATCTGGTCTTCGACTTCGGCATGGAGTTTCAGCCATTGCTCGTTGTTGTAGATGTTGTAGAGGGTGTTGGTCAGTTTGTTGTTGCGGTGAGCATCGGAGGGAATGTATTTGATAATCATCAACTTTAGTTCACGCAGGGTCTTGTCCGTTGCTCCGTGGTGCTTGGAGAAAGTCTCGACGTTGTAGTCGTTCATCGTCCGTCCTTCCAGCAGTGCCAGCACGTAGGGGAAGAGTGTCTTTTCTTCATATTTCATGTGGCGCTGAATGTCGCGGGCATATCCGTCGTAGAGTTTCATGATGAGATGTCCGATGGCGTCGTGTGCATCGAAGGTTTCAGCCAACAGCCGTCGGATGGCTGGCATCTGGCAGCCAAGGAAATAGGCATGGCTGGCATCCAAATAGTGGAGGAGCGTGCGGACGTCAATCTGATGGTCGTCGACGTGGTTCACGCAGCCGTTGACGATAAAGTTCACCACGGCGAGGAAAGTGTGGGTGTCTACATGGTTCATGGCGCACGTCTCTTCCACGGTCTTGTCGCCAAAACCGAGGTTGATGCCGAAACTGCCTAATGCCTGCAGCAGGTTGTAGTCGTCCTTGATGAGCGCAATCATCTTGTCGGTGGGCTCATACATCTTCACGTTCTTCATGACTTTTATGACTTGAGAGGTTCGAATGACGTTGCAAAAGTACTGATTCTGCCGCATTCTCACAATAGTTTCGGACAAATTCATCATTTTTAGGTATTGTATGGTTGCGTAAAATGGAGTACCTTTGCAGACGATTTGAAGAACGTGAAACGAACAGGCACATTCACGACTATTCTTAAATAAGAAAAAAGAAACGATGAAGAAATTGTTTTTTATACTGACCATGTTGTCTGCAGCAACGACGATGAGTGCCCAAGTGGCGCTGGGTGGTGAAATTGGTTTTGGCTCGGCACATACTCACCAGACGAATGTGAGTGACCACAATATTTTTGTCCGACCGGAAATCGAATTTGGGTTGAGCGACAAATTCTCCATTGGTGTGGCCCTTGGCTATGAACACGACGACCAAACGGGTGAGATGGCGAGCAACATCTGGAGCATTCAACCATTCGTGCGTTACTTTTTTCTGCAAGTGGGGGCATTCTCGGCTTTCGTCGACGGAACATTGGACTACTCCACCGCGCATACCCACCAATACAGGAAGAACACGAACGCCATAGGAGCCTTTGTGCGTCCGGGCATCAGTTATCGGCTGACCAAGCACGTGTCGCTCGAGGCACATTTGGGCGATGGCCTGTACTACAACCACACGTGGAATGAGGGTTTCAAGGGAGAGGTCAATGCCGACGGAACGGTCAAATACTTGCCGCAGGAGAGACGAAACACCAATAAGTATGGTTTCAAACTGCTCAGTGAAATCTGCTTTGGCGTTTCTTACGATTTATAACCTATATTGTCGTATCATACGATTTGAAGAAAGCGAACATGAAACTATCGGAATTGAACACGGGCGAGAGTGCCGTCATCGTCAACGTGCTGGGGCACGGCGGATTTCGCAAGCGCATCATCGAAATGGGCTTCATCAAGGGCAAGACGGTGGAGGTGCTGCTCAACGCTCCGTTGCAAGACCCCGTGAAGTACAAACTGATGGGCTACGAGGTGTCGCTGCGCCGACAGGAAGCCGAACTGATTGAGGTGAGCACCAGCGCTCCCTCCGCGCCTGCCGTCGGCACGCACCACCAGACGACTTCCGACTGCGAATGTGCATCGCCTGCCGACTTCCGTCAACAGACGGCTGGCGGCATGGCGCATCAGGCCATCAACGTCGCCCTCATCGGCAATCCCAACTGCGGAAAGACTTCGCTCTTCAACTATGCCAGCGGTGCCCATGCCCACGTCGGCAACTACAGCGGCGTCACCATCGGGGCGTCTGAAGCCCACGCGTCGTTCGAAGGCTATCGCTTCAACCTCACCGACCTGCCCGGCACCTACTCGCTCTCGTGCTACAGTCCGGAGGAACTCTACGTGCGCCGGCATCTCACGGAGCAGCAGCCCGACGTCATCATCAACGTCATCGATGCCGGCAACCTCGAACGCAATCTCTACCTCACGACGCAACTCATCGACATGAACGTGCGCATGGTGTGTGCACTCAACATGTACGACGAATTCGAACGCCGCGGCGACAGCATCAACATCGACACCCTGAGCACGCTGCTCGGCGTACCGATTGTGCCGACGTCGTTCAAGAGCGGACGCGGCGTGCAGCAACTGTTCCACGAAGTCGTCAGCGTCTACGAGGACACCAACCGCACGTCGCGCCACATCCACATCAACCACGGACACGAACTCGAAGCGGGCATCACCCACATTCAGCAATACCTGAAGGCCGACGACGAAGTGCGCGTGCGCTACTCCACCCGCTACCTCGCCATCAAACTGCTGGAGCACGACAGCGAAATAGAAAAATACGTCAGTGCCCTACCCGCCTCCGACGACATCATGCAGGCACGCCGACATGCCGAACTGCGCGTGCGCGAAGAAACTGCCGAAGATGCCGAAACCGCCATGATGGATGCCAAGTACGGCTTCATCCATGGTGCACTCGTCGAAGCCGAATTCCACAAAGGCAAGGAAAAGGATACCTATCGCGCCACCCACATCGCCGACAACATCCTTTCCAACCGCTTCGTCGGTTTTCCCCTCTTCTTCCTCATCCTCTACGCCATGTTCCAAGCAACGTTCAGCCTCGGGCAGTACCCGATGGACTGGATAGAGAACGGCATCGACGCACTCGGCACGTGGGTGGGCAGCACCATGCCCGACGGCCCGCTGCGCTCCCTCCTCTGCGAGGGCGTCATCGGCGGAGTCGGCAGCGTCATCGTCTTTCTGCCGCAAATCCTCATCCTCTACTTCTTCATTGCCCTCATGGAAGACTCCGGCTACATGGCACGCGCAGCCTTCATCATGGACAAACTCATGCACAAGATAGGGCTGCACGGCAAGTCGTTCATTCCCCTCATCATGGGCTTCGGCTGCAACGTCCCTGCCGTCATGGCGACGCGCACCATCGAAAGCCGCCGTTCGCGCCTCATCACGATGATGATACTCCCCTTCATGTCCTGCTCCGCACGCCTGCCCATCTACATCATGATTGCCGGCACCTTCTTCTCGCTCCAATACCGCTCCGCCGTCCTCATCTCGCTCTACGCCGTCGGCATTCTCGTCGCCATCATCGTGAGCCGCATCTTCTCCCGCTTCGTCATGAAAGGCGAAGACACGCCATTCGTCATGGAACTGCCGCCCTACCGCATGCCCACCACCAAGGCGCTTGTCCGACACACATGGGAGAAAGGCAAGGAATACCTGAAGAAAATGGGTGGCATCATTCTCGTCGCCAGCATCATCGTGTGGGCACTCGGCTACTTTCCCCACCATCCCGAACTCACCCAACAGCAGCAACAAGAGCAATCCTACATCGGACGTGCCGGAAAAGCCATCGAACCCCTCTTCGCTCCGCAAGGCTTCAACTGGAAACTCGACGTCAGCCTCATTGCCGGCGTCGGTGCAAAGGAAATCGTCGCCAGCACCATGGGTGTGCTCTACAGCAACGACGACACTTTTGCCGAAGATGTCGCCTTCTCCACCGACGACGGCAAGTACACCCGTCTGCGGCAGCAGATGCTGGCAGAAGGCATCACGCCCCTCTCCGCCTACTGCTACCTGCTCTTCATCCTCCTCTACTTCCCCTGCCTCGCCACCATCGTCGCCATCCGCAACGAAACGGGCAGTCTGCGTCGCGCCATTTTCGTCGCTGCCTACACCACCGTCGTCGCATGGCTCGTCTCCGCAGCCGTCTACCAAATCGGCTCGCTGTTCGTGTAATGCGTGCCATTTCTTGCAACTCGGTTGCAAAGATGCAGCATCCGACGGAAAAACCTTTCGCACTTCGGAAAAACATTCATAACTTTGCACACGAAATCAAAACACAGCATCGTCATGAATGAAATTCTACATCTTATCAACGAAATGTCGCCCTACCTGCTGTTGGGATTCTTCATCGCAGGTGTGATGCACGCATTCATTCCGGGACAATACTATGCACGCTATCTGGCACGTCCCAACTTCCGTTCCGTACTCAATGCAGCCCTGTTGGGCATTCCGTTGCCACTCTGTTCATGCGGCGTCATCCCCACGGCAATGTCGCTGAAGCGCGAAGGAGCCAGCCACGGAGCCGTCGTGTCGTTCCTCATCGCCACACCGCAGACCGGCATCGACTCCATTGCCGCCACCTATTCGCTGCTCGGACTTCCCTTCGCCATCATCCGTCCTTTCGCAGCCCTCGTTACGGCGCTGTTTGGCGGTACGCTTGCCAACCATTGCACGCCGGCACAACCACAGGATGATGAAGAAGAAACTTCGTGCTGCTGTTGTCATGAAGAAAAAAAGCCTGAACCATCACATAGTTGCTGTTGCTGCCACGAGGAAGAACCTTCCGCAAAGACAGATTGCTGTTGCTGCCATGAGGAAGAACCTCCCGCAAAGACAGATTGCTGTTGCTACCACGAAGAAGAAACTCCTGCAAAGACAGATTGCTGTTGCCACCACGACGATGCTGCAGCCACTGCTTCGCCGTCGTTCTTCGACAAAATGAAAGTCGCCATTCGCTACGCCTTCGTCGACATGATGGGCGACATTGGCAAATGGCTCATCATCGGCCTCGTCATTGCCGGCCTCATCACCGTCTTCGTACCCGACTCGGCATTCGCTGTCTTCAAGGACAACACCTTGCTGTCGATGCTCCTCGTGCTCGTCATCAGCATTCCCATGTACGTCTGCGCCACCGGCAGCATCCCCATTGCCGTCGCACTGATGATGAAGGGGCTCACTCCGGGTGCTGCGTTCTTGCTGCTCATGGCAGGCCCTGCCGCCAACATGGCATCCGTGCTCGTCATTCGCCATCGGCTCGGCACGTCCACCCTCGTTGCCTACCTCACTGCCATCATCGGCGGAGCCGTCCTCTTCGGACTTGGCATCGACTATCTGCTGCCGCGCACATGGTTCCAAACGTCGCTCATCACCGACCCTGCCTGCTGCGACGAACAAGCATCGCTGCTGCAATGGCTGTGCACTGCCGCACTCCTGTTGCTGCTCATCGGCAACTTCATTGCCGCACGTCTGCGTCCACATGGCGCATCGGGGTCGTGCTGCTGCCATAAAGACTGACGCCTATGCCCCACAACGCCCCTCTCTCTGACGAACAGTCGCTGCTCAACGCCGGTGTACGCCTCACTGCCCTGCGGCTGATGGTGTGGCACCACATCCGCACCACGCTCCACGACACGTTCAGCCTTGCCGACCTCGAAGCGGCACTGCCCACCGTCGACCGTTCCACCTTGTTCCGCACACTCGGCACACTCACTGCAGCCCATTTGCTCCACGAAATCAACGACGGAACGGGCATTCAGAAATACTGCGTCTGTCCGCACAGCGACACACGACACTGCGGCGGACACGTGCATCTCACGTGCCGCCTCTGTCATCGCACCATCTGTCTGACCAACGTCAGCATCCCGACGGTGCCGCTTCCGCAAGGTTTTCAAGCCGAGGAAGCCGAATATATCGTCAAGGGGATTTGCGCCGACTGCGCCTCAGTTCTTAAATGAATGGATAGGAGCGGGAATGCGTCCGCTGCGATTTACAAACCGCTCGCAACCGAAACGATTGACCGGCATCACCGGTGCATAACCCAGCAATCCGCCAAACTCGACGGTGTCGCCCACCGTCTTACCCACAACCGGAATGATTCTGACGGCTGTGGTTTTTTGATTCACCATACCAATGGCGGCTTCGTCGGCAATGATGCCCGCAATCGACGTCGCCGGCGTATCGCCCGGAATGGCAATCATATCCAGACCGACGGAGCAGACACACGTCATGGCTTCCAGTTTCTCTATCGTCAACGCGCCGTCACGCACTGCGTCAATCATCCCTTGGTCTTCGCTCACGGGGATGAACGCGCCACTCAGTCCGCCGACGTAACTCGACGCCATCACACCGCCCTTCTTCACTTGGTCGTTGAGCAACGCCAGTGCAGCCGTCGTACCCGGAGCACCCACGCGCTCCACACCGATGCTCTGCAGAATGTCGGCAACGGAATCGCCAATGGCAGGCGTCGGAGCCAACGACAAGTCGATGATGCCGAACGGAATGCCCAACCGTCGCGACGCTTCCTGCGCCACGAGTTGCCCCACACGCGTAATCTTGAACGCCGTCCGCTTGATGGTTTCGCACAACTGCCCGAAATCGCTTGTGCCCACCTGCTGCAACGCATTCTTCACCACGCCCGGGCCGCTCACGCCCACGTTGATGACGGCATCAGCCTCGCTCACGCCGTGGAAGGCACCCGCCATAAACGGATTGTCGTCGGGCGCATTGCACAGCACCACCAACTTGGCACAGCCCAGCGAATCGCGGTCGGCAGTGCGTTGCGCCGTCTGGCTGATGATGCTGCCCATCAGGCGAACGGCATCCATGTTGATGCCCGTGCGCGTCGACCCGACAACCACCGAGGAGCACACGCGCTCCGTCTCCGCCAAAGCCTGCGGAATGGAACGCATCAGCAACTCGTCGTTCGCCGTCATCCCTTTCGACACGACAGCACCATAGCCACCGAGAAAGTTCACACCCACCTCGCGTGCCGCATCGTCGAGCGTATGGCAAATCCGCACATAGTCCTCCGGCGATTGGCAACAGGCACTACCCGCCAACGCAATCGGCGTAATGGCGATGCGCTTGTTGACAATCGGGATGCCGAACTCCCGCGAAATGGCCTCGCCCGTCTCGACCAGCCGACTGGCCACCCGCGTGATTTTGTCGTAAATCTTCTGCCGGCACACGTCCACACTGCTGTCAGCGCAATCGAGCAGACTGATGCCCAACGTGATGGTACGCACGTCGAGATTGTCCTGCTCAATCATTTTGTTCGTCTCGAGAACCTCAGCCAAGTTAATCATATCCGGTGCATTTTGTTGAAAATATCCTCCAATTGGCACTTAATCTGCACACCCCGTTCGTTGCCCACTTCGGCAATTTCGGCAGCGATGCAGTCCACGCCCTTCTGCGCACCCGACACGTCGACAATCATCATCATGTTGAAAAACTCCTGCACGATGGTTTGCGAAATATCGAGAATATTGATATTGTTGTCCGCCAAGTAGGTACAGACTCTGGCGATGATTCCCACGGAGTCGCGACCGACAACCGTGATGATAGCACGTTGTTTCATGTTCCTTTCAGTCTTGTTCGATTGATGTGCGCAAAGTTAGTGGTTTTCGCAAAATTTTGCACGCATCAGAGCAAAAATTCGCACGCATCACAAGTTTTTTTGCGACGCATCAGAACTTTCAGCGCGATGCGTCGCAATTTTCGCACTGATGCGTACCAATTTTCACACCTTCGAACAACCTAT
>JAFLUS010000200.1 GCA_022508685.1 Prevotellaceae bacterium
GCACCACTGACATGATTCAGCGTGCTGCCGAACAACTGCAAAAGGCTCTGCAATAACGCCCTCACGCGCGCGTATATATAAATATGTATGCGACTGCGACCGACGAAAATTCGTTGCCTGACGAATAAAAACTCGTTGCCTGACGAATAAAACTTTGTCAGGCAACGAATTTTTTGCTTATCGCAGACGCATTTTCTGCGCAGAAAGTTTGCGAATGTGCAAATAAAAGCCTACATTTGCATCATCACTCATACTAATGTCAAACATGTTACCATTCAAAACCATCACTGCCGACGACATTGAATTGATTGGCAGTTTTTTCGAAGGAGAGAAACGCGAACGCACCATGCGGGCACTGAACCGCTACTGCGAGGCCGGGCATAACGAACTGGCGATGGTCGTGGTAGAGAATATGCTGGTGTTGCGGCAGGAAACGGCGCATCTGTATGTCTATGCCATGCCGACCGAGAAGCCCGGAACGTCGGGCAACATGCGGCTGGTGCTGATGCAACTGATGGAGTCGGCTGAATTGGTGGGCAACGAGTGGCTCATCGTGGGTGTGCGTGAGCACGAGAAGGCGATGCTGCGTTCGGCGCTGCCGCACCATTTCAAGTTTTCGGGCGAGGAGAAATACAGTTACCTCGACATTGTGCGGCTGAGCAAGCGGGTGACCGACGAGCCGTCGTTGGCTGCCGTGCCCACGAAATCGTATGGCGACAGCATCTTTGCGAACAACGAGACGATGGTGCCTACGGTTGGCGAGTTCGGCTATTAAGGGGCAGCGATGGTGCCGGGGGGTTCGTTCTTCGGACTCATACCATGGGACAAAATAATAAATGACAAGAAAAGCAGTGCGGGCGACGCTCCTCGTGGAGTGTCGCCCGCATTGTTTCTGTGTGTGTCGTGTGGATTATTCACCTGCCACGATAGCACCTGACGGACAAGCGTCAGCACATGTACCGCAGTCTACACATGCAGCAGGGTCGATAACGTACTTGCTGTCGCCGGCAGAGATTGCGCCAGAGGGGCATTCGCCTTCGCAAGAACCGCACATTACACAGTCGTCTGTAATTACGTAAGCCATAGTTTTGTTAATTTATTGATTAAATACTTATTTTCTTGTCGCTTATACTCATTTTTAGGTATAGCGGTGCAAAGATACAGAAAAAGGTGATACCGAAGAAACGAAACGCTAAAAAAGTGACGGCGGAGGACGATTTTTGTCTGAAATGCAATAAAAAGCGGCGGCTGCCGTTTCTATTACAAAGAGAAATGCGATTGCAGATGAACGACGCTCGCTACGGACTGGCTTGTGCTCCGATGCTCGGGGCTGTGGCTCGATGGTTGCACCGGCATTGCCGCGTGTGTGTCTTGCTCATGTTCTTCGGCTGTACGGCTGCGGTGCTCCATGCGCAGACGCGCAAGGTGATGAACCGCCCTTACATCGACCAACGTCGGTTGCACTATGGTTTCCTTGCCGGTTTCCACATGCAGGACTTGGAGTTGGTGAACAATGGGTATGTCGACCCCAACGGCAACGAGTGGTACACGGACGTTGGCAGTTACGAACCGGGCTTCAGCGTGGGTGTGCTGGCGGAGTATCGGCTGAGCAACCATTTGGCTTTCCGTGTCATTCCGTCGATGCATTTCGGTACGAAGCAGGTGACGTTTCTCAACCATCTCGACGGCGCGAAGGAGCATCAGACGCTCAAGTCGACGTATATCAGCGTGCCGCTCGACGTGAAGTTTGCCGCCGAGCGCTTCAACAACTATCGCCCTTACGTGGTGGCGGGCGTGAACCCCATGTACGACCTCACCGTGAAGCGGGGCAAGCAACTCTTGCTGCGTCCTTTCGACTGCTACCTCGAGGTGGGCATGGGTTGCGACTTCTACCTTCCTTTCTTCAAGTTTATTCCCGAAATCAAGTTTGCTTACGGCTTGTCGAATGTCATCAACAAGAACCGCTCCGACCTGACGAACTCCGATTTGCGCATCTTCACCGATGGCATCGACCGCGGGCAGTCGAAGATGATTATCGTCAGCCTGTATTTCGAATGACGAAGAACGGCTTATGAAATATTCCATCATTATTCCCGTATACAACCGTCCCGACGAATTAGAGGAACTCTTGGAGAGCCTCACGACGCAGACGTCGACGGAGGCGTTCGAAGTGATTGTCGTGGAGGACGGCTCGCAGAAACCATGCAAGGACGTGGCAGAGCGCTATGCCGACAGGCTCGACGTGCGCTATTTCGTGAAAGAAAATTCGGGGCCGGGCCCTTCGCGCAACTATGGCGTGGAGCGGGCACAGGGCGACTACGTGCTGATACTCGACAGCGACTGCGTGCTGCCCGAGCGGTGGCTCGAAGCGGTGGAAGAGGCGCTACGGACGCATCCCACCGACGCATTTGGCGGCCCCGACCGCGCCCACGCCTCGTTCACGCCTGTGCAGAAAGCCATCAGTTACAGCATGACGTCGTTTCTGACGACGGGCGGCATCCGTGGCGGCAAAGCCCGTATGGACAAGTTCTATCCGCGTTCCTTCAACATGGGCGTCCGTCGAGACATTTACCTGAAACTGGGCGGATTTTCCCACATGCGTTTCGGCGAGGACATCGACTTCAGTTACCGCCTCGTCGAAGCCGGCTACACCACGCAGTTGATTGACGACGCATGGGTGTGGCACAAGCGACGCACCGATTTCGACAAGTTTTTCCGCCAAGTGTTCAACTCGGGCATTGCCCGCATCCACTTGTCGAAACGCCATCCGGGAACGCTCAAAGCCGTACACCTGCTGCCTACGCTCTTCACCATAGGCACAATCCTTCTGCTCGCAGCAGCCGCGACGTTGCGCCTGTCCACATTTTCCACGCAACCGACGGCACTGCTTTGGACGATACCCCTCATCCCCATACTCGCCTTCATCAGCATCGTGTTCGTCGACGCCTCCATCCGCAACCGCTCACTGGTCATCGGTTTTCTCGGTGTCGAAGCCTCGTTCGTGCAACTCTTCGGCTACGGACTCGGCTTTCTGAAGGCATGGTGGCAGCGATGCGTGGGCAAACGTGGCGAATTTGCGGCTTACGAAAAGAACTTCTATGACTGAGACATCTCCCACATCCCCACCCGCCACGGCGACGTCCCGCACCATCAAGAGCCTGTCGCCGCAAGACCGCCCGCGCGAGAAACTCTATGCGCACGGCGAGACGGCACTGACGACGGCAGAACTGCTCGCCATCCTCATCGGCAGCGGCACACCGCAACGCAGCGCCGTCGAACTGATGCAGGACGTCCTGCGCGACTGCGACGACAAACTCCTTCTGCTCAGCCGCATGGGCATCGACGAACTGATGCAGTACAACGGCATCGGCGAAGCCAAAGCCATCACCATCCGTGCCGCCATGGAGTTGGGACGGCGACGCAGTACGGAGGAAACGATGCACGACCTCAAGCAAATGACCGACGCACAGAGCGTCTACCGCTACATGCACCCCATCATGCGCGACCTCCCGCACGAAGAATGCTGGAGCCTGATGCTCAACAGCAGCGCACGCCTCATCCGGCGCGTCCGCATCAGCCAAGGCGGCATCACGGAAACCGCCGTCGACATCCGCCTGCTCATGAAACAAGCCATCCTCTGCGGCGCCACCTCCATCATCCTCACCCACAACCACCCGTCGGGGTCGTGCCGTCCGAGCCACGCCGACGAACAACTCACGCAGCGGGCACGCAAGGCTTGCGACACGCTGAACATCCATTTCCTCGACCACATCGTCGTCACCGACGGCGACTATTATAGTTTTGCCGAAAACGGACGCCTATAGCCCCGAGCCTCATCCCATTCACCCATTTTCAAACAAATTCAGACAACAGCAAATCATGGCAACAAATCCCACGAAATACGACATTGAAACCCGCGCCGTCGAACTGCTCAAGACCGTGTTCGACCCCGAAATCCCCGTCAACGTCTTCGACCTCGGACTCATCTACAAAATCGACGTCGTGGAGACACCCGACACCGACGGCACACAGCCGCAGTTCGACATCCACGTCGACATGACCCTCACTGCCCCCAACTGTCCTGCCGCCGACTTCATCATGGAGGACATCCAGCAGAAACTCGACACCATCAACGGCGTGCATGCCGCACACATCAACCTCGTGTTCGAACCCGAATGGACGAAGGACATGATGAGCGAGGAAGCCCGCCTCGACTTGGGCATGATGTAGTTGCGGGATGCTGAATAGCGCATATCCATCATCTGTAGAGCGCGCACC
>JAFLUS010000201.1 GCA_022508685.1 Prevotellaceae bacterium
AGGCGTGCGCATAAACGTGAACACGCGTATGCGCACGCCTCAGAACGCGTATGCGCACGCCTGAAAACGTTTATGCGCACGCCGAAAAGCCCCTTTTCGTGTGCCTGACGAATGGGGTGAAAACAAGGAATGAGCGGTGCACGGAATGATGGTGTGCGCCGCTCATTTTAGGGATGTCGGTCGTGCGTGTGTACCCGTTGCGGGTACGTCGATGTGTGCGGAAAAATCAGAAGTCGATGTCGAGTTTGAGCCCTTCTTCGCCGGTGGCAGGCGCATCGGTGCGTGCCGGCGCTTCGGCAGCCTGTGCCTGACGTGCTTCTTGCGGAGTGATTTCGCCTTTGGCTACGCTGAGTACGCGGTTGAGGCTGTGGACGAATTTCTCGTAGTCTTCTTTATAAAGGAAGAGTTTGTGTTTTTCGAACGACACGCGTGGGTTGTCGAAATTGCCTTCCATGATTTTCTTGCTCTCTGTGATGGCGATGTACTTGTCGCCGTTTCTGCTCTGCTTGACGTCGAAGTAGTAGATGCGTTTGCCTGCCTTCACGCTTTCGGAGAAGACGAAGTCTCTGTCCTGTTCATTCATATTGTTTGGTTGATGTAAAGTTTGTGTAATTAAGTTGTCTGTTTTTCGTTTTGTGCTGCAAATTTGTTTGTTTTTTTTTGATTAGTCAAACAATCTGGCGTTTTTTTTGTGTTTCACTGAATGATTTTTGATTTTCTGCTCGTTTTTCGGGAAAAATATCTACCTTTGCATCTCCAAAACATACCAAGAGTTTTTTGACACTATGATTAATCGTACCATTATCCGGCTGAAAATCGTACAGTTGATGTATTCTTACTATCAGAACGGCGGTAAGAATATGGATACGGCAGAGAAGGAGTTGTTGTTCAGCCTGTCGAAAGCCTACGATTTGTATCATTTCATGTTGATGCTGATGCCCGAGGTGACGCACTTTGCGTTTGAGAGCATCGAGCAACGTGAGCAGGTGAACCGGTTTGCCCATCGTGAGGAAAACATCAGTCACCGGTTTGTAGACAACAAGTTCGTGGAACAACTTGATGTCAATCATCAATTAAAGGAATTTCGCGAAAATCAGAAACTCACGTGGCGCAACCACAACACTTACCTGAAAAATCTCTATGCCGACATACAGGCATCGGATGCCTACAAGGAATACATGGAGGCAGAGGAAGTGGGCTATGCCGAAGACCGCGAACTGTGGCGACGACTCTACAAGACGGTCATCATGAAGGACGAGCGCATCGACGAGATACTGGAGGACATGAGCCTGTACTGGAACGACGACCGCGAAATCGTAGACACGTTCGTGCTGAAGACCATCAAGCGCTTCGACCTGAAGAGGGGTGCCAAGCAAGACTTGCTGCCGGAATACAAGGACGAGGAAGACAGGGAATATGCCGTGCGTCTCTTCCGCAACGCCATTCTGAACGAACTGGCGTACCGCGACCTCATCATGCAGAGTCTGCGCAACTGGGAGTTCGACCGCCTTGCCTTCATGGACGTCATCATCATGCAGGTGGCGATGGCGGAGGTCATGACGTTCCCGAACATTCCCACGTCGGTCACCATCAACGAATATGTGGAGATAGCCAAACTCTACAGCACGGGACGCAGCGGCGGCTACATCAACGGCATCATCGACAACGTGGTGAAGCGGCTGAAGGCTGAAGGGAAAATACTCAAGGAATGAATTCTGAACATTATATCTAACTAACACTAAAACTCAATCTTATGAATTTCATGTTCATCAATTTGCTGGATGCTGCTCCGACAACTACCGGAAACGGTGGCGGAGCAGGCGGTTTCTCACCCATGCTCATCATGCTGGTGCTGATGTTTGTCATCATGTACTTCTTCATGATACGTCCGCAGCGCAAGCGTCAGAAGGAATTGCAGAACTTCCGCAATACCCTCGAAGTAGGCACGAAGATTGTAACTGCCGGCGGCATCTATGGCACGGTGAAGGATTTGCGTAACGGCGAACCTGCCATCACCATCGAGATTTCCAAAGGCGTGAGCATCGACATCGACCGCAACTACGTCTATGCCGACCCGACGCAAGCCATGCAGCGATAATCGCAGCGAAGCGCGTAGCAGAAAGCGAACAGCGAAATGCAACTCAAGGAAAATGTAAATAAAATCCGGAGAAGTTTGCGGTTGCTGAAAGTCAACCGCGAATTTCTGATTTTTGGTATTTTCCTCGTCGTTTCCGTCGTCTTCTGGTTCATCCAGTCCTTCAAGGAACAGACCACCGCGACGGTCGATTTCAAACTCCGGCTGACGGGCGTTCCACAAGACATTGTCATCACGTCGCATCTGCCCGACGAGGTCAGCATCAACATCGGCGGTCGAGGCTTCGACATCATCGACTACATGACGCAATCGACGTCGCGTGTGCTCGAAATCGATTATTCCACCCTGCCCAAGGAGGACGGGCATATCGTCATCGACAACAGCGTGTGGCGACGGCTGATTGCCCACAAAATCGGACACTCCGTTACGTTCAACTCCATCACGCCTTCGGTGTTGGAAATCTTCTATTCTACGGGTGAACACCGCTGCGTGCCGGTGCAGTTCGGCGGCCGCGTCAGTGTGGACCAGCAGCATGTGCTGTGTGGCGTGGAACTCCAGCCCACGTATGTCGACATCTATGCCCCGTCGGCGCAATTCGACACCATTTCAGTCATCTACACGGAAAAGGTGTCGCTCACGCAGTTGACCGATACGACCACCTTGCGGCTTGCCCTTGCTCCGCCTGCCGGAGTGAAGTGCGTGCCCGACAGCATCGATGCCACCATCTGCGTCGACTTGTTTTCGACCAACACGCTCGCCGTGCCGATTTATGGTGAAAACGTGCCGTCAAATCTCATTCTGCGCACTTTCCCACTGACGGCGAACGTGACCTTCCGCGTGAGTTCGGCTCTCTACAATGTCATTCAGCCCAGCGACTTCGTCGTCGTGGCAGACTTCAACACGATACGTCCCGACGACAAGCAGTGTGCGCTGACCTTGCGCAAGGTGCCCGACGGCGTGTCGAACGTGCGGATTTCGCCCGAGCGAGTCGACGTGCTCATCGAACAGGAATAAGGAAACGGAGAGGTGCGTATGAAGCGACCGATGATAGTAGGGATAACGGGCGGAATTGGCAGCGGAAAATCCTATGTGTGCCAACTGCTGAAGGCGCAAGGCATTCCCGTCTATTCATGCGACACCGAAGCCAAGCGGCTCATGGTCGACAATGCTGACATCGTGGCGCAACTCCGTGAACTGCTGGGCGAAGAAGCCTACGTCGGCGACGGCACGCTGTCGCTCAACAAGCCGCTGATTGCCAACTACCTCTTTGCATCGCCCGACCACGCGGCACGCATCAATGCCATCGTCCATCCGCACGTGCGCCACGACATGGAAGCATGGGCGGCACGGCAGCAGTGCGACATCGTGCTGGTGGAGTCGGCGATTTTGGTTGAAGCCGGTTTGCTCGATGCCGTCGACTTCGTCATCATGGTCGACGCGCCACAGGAGTTGCGGCTCGAACGTGTCATGCAACGCGATGCCGCCCACAGCAATCAGGTGCTCGCGCGGATGCGACGGCAGATGCAGGCAGGCGAACTGCGCCAATATGCCGACTTCGTCATTCTCAACGACGGCGAGGCCGACCTCCAAGCACAGATTGCCGACTGCCGCGCAGCCATTCAGAAAAAGAAAGAATCAATTAACCAATATCCATCATCATTATGTTGAAGAAAATTTTAGCCATAGCCGGCAAACCGGGACTCTACCAGTTCGTTTCGCGCGGCAACCGTATGCTGATTGTCGAATCCATTGACGAAGCAAAGAAACGCATGCCCGCTTATGCCACCGAGCAAGTCGTGGCATTGTCCGACATTTCCATTTACACGAACGACGACAAGGAAGTGCCGTTGGCATCGGTGCTGAAGGCAGTCAAGGAGAAGTACGAAGGCAAGCCCGTCGACCTCTCGCCGAAGAAGGCATCACAGGCTGACATCGTCAGTTTCTTTGAGTCGGTGCTCCCCAACTACGACACCGACCGCGTGCACGTGAGCGACATGCGCAAACTGCTTTCGTGGTACAACATCCTCGTGGCTGCAGGTCTCGACAACTTCGACGAAGAGGAAGCACCTGCACCGGCTGAAGCGGAAGAGTAGGAGAGAGCGCCGCCCGACGGCGTGTCGAGGCTGTGCATCATCGTGCGACCCCATAGCGGGTCAGTAGTTCTGCCATGCGTGCAGA
>JAFLUS010000202.1 GCA_022508685.1 Prevotellaceae bacterium
GAAATATCAACATGGCGAATCGAAAAGTTCTGTGCGATTGGTAAATGGCATGATAGAACGTTTGCTATTCACAGAAACCGAAGATGGCGTTGAAGTAGAGTTAATAGAAATTGACAATACGCATTATGGCAACAAAAAGTAATAGATTAGTGCCGGCAAGGGTCGTCCATCCGGGAGAAATCTTGCGTGAAGAACTGCGGGAACGCGGTATCAAGCAGAAGGATTTTGCCCAAATGATAGGGATGCAACCTACTCATTTGAGTGAATTTGTCAATGGTAAGCGCAATATGAATGAGAATTTAGCCATGGCTTTGGAGCGGTGTTTAGGTATTCCTTTCAAAACGTGGATGGCTTTGCATGCAGGGTATGTGTATGATTGTAAGATAGCACAAACGGCAGCCGTGGAGCCGGAGCATGACCATGTGGCTTCGCCCAAATCTATTTCGAGGCGTGCACGCGATACAAGGCGGCAGCCGGCGGTTGCTGTGCAGTGAAGCGCGGAATGACCATTCAAGCCGAAGGGCACATCTGTTCAGATGTGCCCTTCGGCTTGAATACGATGCTATGTTCTATTTCCCGATAGTGGCAGTGCGGAGCGTGGCGGATTTCAGTTCGTCGGCTGTGGCGGTGACGATGACGCTGCCGGCTGTGGTTCCGGCACGGAGGATGACGAGGGCAGAGCCGTTGTGCAGGTGGACGCTGTCGGCAGTGGTGCTGACGTCGTCGCCTGCCATGTTGCCGTTGCCCATGGCGGCGATGCGGGCATTGCCGTCGGTGGTGATGCGGACGAGCGGTGTGGCTGTGGGCACGCGGCGACCTTTGCGGTCGACGGCTTCGATGCGCAGGTGGAGCAGGTCGCTGCCGTCGGCTGTCCAGTGGGGGTGGGCGTCGTCGACGGGTTCGGGCGTGATGCGCAGCCGCACGGCTTCGCCTGTGGTCTCCATGCGGTGGCGGGCTACGACTTTGCCGTTCGTGCGTGCGATGGCTTCGATGTGGCCGGGCTCATAGGCGATGCCTTCCCAACGGATTTGGCAGCGGTGCTTGGCGTCGGTGGGGTTGGGGCGTGTGCCGAGGCTGCGTCCGTTGAGCACGAGTTCCACTTCGTCGGCGTTGGTGTAGGTGACGAGCGTGAGCGACTGCCCTTCGCGCCGGTTCCAGTGGTCGGTCATGCCGTCGTTGCCGGTCTGTACGCCGTTCCACATGATGTCGCCTTTCTTCTCCACGACGCCGATGTGGACGGTGGGTTCGTCGGGCAGGAACATGCTTTTCATGTAGTAGGCTTTCGGCTTGGGTTCGAGGGCGATGTCGAACACGCCTTGTGCCCAGCCTTTGTCGGGCCAGCCCTGACTTTCGCCGAGGTAGTCGATGGCGCCCCAGTATGCCAGTCCGATGACTTTGTCGAGGTTCATCGCGAAGTAGTTTTCGCCCATGGCGGCAACGCTGGCTTCGCTTTGGTAGAAGGTCATCCACGGAAACCGGCGTCCGTCGCCCGGGAAATACATGTAGCGGTAGTTGTATGCCTGAATGTCGGTTTCCATGGCGAGGTCGCAGGGCAGTGAGTCGGTTTCCCAGTTGCGGTAGCGGGGGTGCATGGCGACGGTGACGAGGCGTGTCGTGTCGTAGCGTTGCAGCAGTGTGCGTTGCAGTTTGTAGGCGGTGACGCCCCAGTCGTTGTATGCCTGATTGGGGGCTTGCTGCAGTTCGTTGCCGAGGCTCCACAGGATGACGGAGGGCGAGTTGCGGTCGCGCTTCACCCATTCTGTCACGTCGTACTGCCAGTGGTGCTCCCATGGGGTGCGTCCGCCCGTGTGCTGCCGTGTCCATTTGTCGTAGAGTTCATCGACGACGAGGATGCCGTAGCGGTCGCACAGTTCGATGAAACTGCGGCTGTAGGGATTGTGCGACGTGCGGATGTGGTTGATGCCGAATTGCTTCATCAGCCGTATGCGTTTTTCCATGGCACGCGGATATGCCGCAGCACCGAGGCTGCCAAGCGTGTGGTGGTTGGCGTAGCCCTTGAGCAGCAGTTTCTTGCCGTTGAGTTTCAGTCCGTATTCGGGGCCGAATTCGATGGTGCGGATGCCGAATTGCGCCTGTGCCTCGTCGGCGATGCTGCCGTCCGGACGGAGCAGGCGGATGGTGGCGGTGTAGAGGTTGGGATGTTCGGTGTCCCACAGTTGAGGCTGTGCCACTTCGATGCTGTCGATGCGTGCTTCGACGGTGCGCGAGGGTGTGTTGCGGTGATGGCTGATGGTGTCGGCATAGACGGTCTTTCCCGTGGGGTCGGTGAGGGTGCAGACGAGTTGCACGCTGCGTTCGCGCCCGTGGTTGGTAAATTCTGCCGTGATGTCGACATATCGGTTCTCGCGTGTACGTATATATAAAGGATGACGTTCGAAATGGAGGTCGGCAGCCGTGGCGACGAGCCACACGTTGCGGAAGAGGCCTCCGCCTGTGTACCAACGCGAGTTCTGCGGCTGTTGCGTGTCTGCCAAGACGGCGACGACGTTCTCTTCGCCCCAACGGATGCGGCTGCTCACGTCCACTTCAAAGCCGACGTAGCCATAATCGGTGCCGCCCACACGTTCGCCGTTCAGATAGACGTCGCCCGTGAGCATGATGCCCTCGAAGTCGAGCAGGATGCGTCGTCCGCGCAGCGAGTCGGCAGGGACAAACGTCTTGCGGTACCAACCTTTGCCCATTTCCTTGAACCCGCGTCCGGAGAGCCGGCTGCGGATGTTGGCGCCCGGGTCGCTGTTGTCGGCACGTTCGTCGGCAGCGGGTGCCACCCATGGTTGTTCGATTTGGAAGTCGTGGGGCAGGTCTATCGTCCGCCATTGGCTGTCGTCGTAATCCGTGCGTTCCGCACCTGCGGCATCGCCGGCATGAAATCGCCAATTCGTGTTGAACAAAGCGGTTGTGCGTGGGGCGTGGTCTGCCCATGCCGCCGTGCAGCACATCAGCATCGCCAGCAGCAGAAGGGTTTGTCGTGTTGTTTTCATTTGTTTTTCAGGTTATTTTTTGCAAAGATAGCAAATAATTCCTATTTTTGTCGGACAAAGTCGCTAAAAAACATCGGAGCCTATGCATCCACACACCCAAGCAGCCGTCGATTTGCTCCGACGCCTCATTGCCACGCCCTCCGTCAGCCGCGAGGAGACGGCAGTTGCCGACATTGTCGTGCAGTATCTGCAGCAACATGGTTGCGAGCCTCGCCGTCACGGCAACAACGTATGGGCAATGTCGCCCCGTTTCGACGCCAGCCGTCCCGCCATTCTGCTCAATGCCCACCTCGACACGGTGAAACCCGTGAGCGGATGGCAGCGCAATCCCTTCGAACCGCTGCTCGAAGGCGACCGCCTCTACGGACTCGGCAGCAATGACTGCGGCGGAGGACTCGTCAGCCTGCTGCACACGTTCCTCACGCTCTCTTCCTCCAACCTCATCTTTCTTGCCTCTGCCGAAGAGGAGGTGTCGGGCAAAGGCGGCATCGAGAGTGTGCTCCCCCTGCTGCCGCACGTCGGTTTCGCCATTGTCGGCGAACCTACCGGCATGCAGCCCGCCATAGCCGAAAAGGGACTGATGGTCGTCGATGCCGTTGCCCGCGGGAAAGCCGGCCATGCTGCCCGCGACGAGGGTGTGAACGCCATTTACGTGGCGATGGACGACGTGGCGCAGTTGGCATGCCGCCCCGATGCAGCGTCCGCCTCGCCACTCTTTCCGAAAGTGTCGCCGCTGCTCGGTGCCGTCCGCACCACCGTCACCGTCATCGCAGCCGGAACGCAGCACAACGTCGTGCCCGACGAATGTCGGTTCACCATTGATGTGCGCAGCAACGAATTGTACTCCAACGAACAGATTTTCAACATTCTGCAGCAGCATCTGAAAAGCGAACTCCATGCCCGCAGTTTCCGGCTTTCTTCGTCGTCCATTCCTGACACTCATCCTTTCGTGCGCCGCTGCGTGGCACACGGACTCACGCCCTTCGGCTCGCCGACGCTGTCCGACCAAGCCCTCATGCCCTTCCCCTCGCTCAAACTCGGCCCCGGGCAGTCGGCACGCTCCCACACAGCCGACGAATTTATCTGCATCAGCGAAATCGACCACGCCCTTTCGCTCTATCAGCAGTTGCTTTCAGAAGAGGGTTAATAGGCAGAAAATCAACAGATTGTGATTATCGTGAAAAAGACTCCGGAATGTGGCTGAAAAAACACTGCAGTCCGGAGAAATTTTCATCGGAGTCTTTTTTTCTCCA
>JAFLUS010000203.1 GCA_022508685.1 Prevotellaceae bacterium
ATCCATGCGTCCGTTTGAATATTTGTTGCAAAGGTAGTAATTTTTCTCGAAAGGCAGTGAATTGTAGAAAGAAAAAGCATGGGATGTGCGTGTCTGTACACCGCACTCTACGGCTCCGTACATTGCACTCTACGAATTCGCGCTCAGAAAGGACAGAAACGTTGTTCCCACACGCCGGAGGCATTTTTCAGTCATGGGCGTTTGCCGTTGTCCTCTACTTTGCCGTGTAAATGTTTTTCCAATCAGAAAAAAAAACGTAACTTTGTCGCCAAATTCTGCCTTTTGCCGCAGTCGAGGCGCATGGCAGACGTGTAATGTTTCTAATCAATCAAGGCTACATAAAAGAATTATGATGGAACTTGCTTCTAAATACAATCCCGCAGAGGTTGAGGGAAAGTGGTATGAATATTGGGAGAAGAACAAACTGTTCAGTTCGCGTCCCGACGGTAGAGAACCTTATACGGTAGTGATTCCGCCTCCCAACGTGACGGGGGTGCTCCACATGGGACACATGCTGAACGAGACGATTCAGGATATTCTCGTGCGCAAGGCACGTATGGACGGAAAGAATGCCTGCTGGGTACCGGGTACCGACCACGCATCGATTGCCACGGAAGCAAAGGTCGTAGGACGACTGGCTGAACGCGGCATTAAGAAAACCGACCTCACTCGTGACGAATTTCTGAAGCACGTATGGGACTGGACCGACGAACATGGAGGCATCATCCTTCGCCAACTCCGTCGCTTGGGTGCATCGTGTGACTGGGAACGCACGGCATTCACGATGGATGAAGAACGCAGCAAGAGCGTCATCAAAGTCTTTGTCGACCTCTACCGAAAGGGACTGATTTATCGCGGTGTCCGCATGGTGAACTGGGACCCTAAGGCTTTGACGGCTTTGTCGGATGAAGAGGTTATATATAAAGAAGAGCATTCCAAACTCTATTATCTGAAATATCGTCTGGCAGAAGGCGAAACGGTGACTCCGACAGGCATTGAGGGTGAGGTGCTCAATAAGGATGAGAAGGGCTACTACGCCGTCGTAGCGACGACACGTCCGGAAACCATCATGGGCGACACTGCCATGTGTATCAACCCCAACGACCCCAAGAACCGTTGGCTGAGCGGCAAGAAAGTCATTGTGCCGCTTGTAGGCAGAGTCATCCCTGTGATTGAAGACGAATACGTGGACGTGGCATTCGGAACAGGTTGTCTGAAAGTGACGCCTGCTCACGATGTCAACGACTATATGCTGGGCGACAAGCACAACCTTGAAAGCATCGACATTTTCAACGATGACGGAACTCTCTCCGAAGCAGCAGGACTCTACGTCGGCATGGACCGTTTCGACGTGCGCCGACAAATAGAAAAGGATTTGGAACAAGCCGGTCTGTTGGAGAAAGTGGAAGACTATACCAACAAGGTAGGCTGTTCGGAACGCACGGGAGTCGTTATCGAACCCAAACTCTCCATGCAGTGGTTCCTGCGCATGAAGCATTTTGCCGACCTTGCCCTGCCACCCGTCATGAATGATGAAATCCGTTTCTATCCCACGAAATACAAAGTCACTTATAAGAATTGGCTCGAAAATATCAAGGACTGGTGCATTTCCCGTCAGTTGTGGTGGGGACATCGCATTCCTGCCTATTATCTGCCCAAAGGTGGCTTCGTAGTGGCTGAAACACCCGAAGAAGCACTCGAATTGGCACGTAAGGAAAGCAACGACAGCACACTCACACTTGCCGACCTCCGACAGGATGAAGATGCACTCGACACATGGTTCTCCTCATGGTTGTGGCCCATCTCGCTCTTCAATGGCATCAGTAACCCGCAAAACGAAGAACTGCGCTACTACTATCCCACGAGCGTCCTCGTCACTGGTCCCGACATCATTTTCTTCTGGGTTGCCCGCATGATTATGGCAGGTTACGAATACATGGGCGACAAACCCTTCCAAAGCGTATATTTCACAGGTATCGTTCGCGACAAACTCGGTCGAAAGATGTCGAAAACCCTTGGCAACTCGCCCGATGCGCTCAAACTGATGGACGACTACGGAGCCGACGGCGTCCGCATGGGTATGCTCCTTTCTGCACCTGCTGGCAACGACATTCTGTTCGACGAAAAACTCTGTCAGAATGGTATGGCGTTCTGCAACAAGATATGGAATGCCTTCCGCCTTGTGCAAGGATGGCAAGTGGCAGACATCCCACAACCTGCAGCAACGGCAACTGCCATTGACTGGTTCGAGGCTCAACTCAAAGCCTCTTATGCCGAAATCGAAGACCTCTACTCCAAATTCCGTTTGAGCGAGGCCTTGATGGCAGTCTACAAACTCTTTACTGACGAGTTCTCTGGTTGGTATTTGGAAATGATAAAGCCTGCATATCAGCAACCGATTGACAAGGCGACCTACGATGCAACACTCCGTTTCTTCGACATTCTGATGAAACTCATCCATCCCTTCATGCCGTTCATCACCGAAGAAATCTATCAGCACATCTACGAACGTCCCGAAGGAGCAAGCATCATGACCGAAAGCCTGCACCTCGATGCACCGACCGCGGCAGAAACGCAACTCCTGAACGACGTGGCAACCATGAAGCAAATCGTTGCCGGTGTGCGTGCCGTGCGCAATGCCAAGAACATTCCGCCGAAGGAACCGCTCACGCTCGAAGTCATCGGCAGCAATCCTGTTGCCAATCTCGAAGGCCTGATACTCAAGATGGCAAACCTCTCCGGCATAAGCAGTGTTGCAGCACGTGGCGAAGGAGCATCCACCTTTATGGTCGACACCACCGAGTACGCCGTTCCACTTGGCAACCTCATCGACACCGAAGCCGAATTGCAGAAGTTGGAGGCTGAACTCAAGCACCTGCAAGGTTTCCTCGTCGGCGTGCAGAAGAAACTCTCCAACGAACGCTTCGTAGCCAATGCACCTGCACAGGTCGTAGAATTGGAACGCAAGAAGCAGCACGATGCAGAGACAAAAATCGCGACCATCACCGAGAGCATTGCCAAACTGAAAAAGTAAATTCCCAACTCATCCTCCCATTACGATATGACCATCATCGGCATCGGAGGCGGAACAGGTTCCGGAAAGACCACCGTCGTCCGTAAAATCATAGAAAGTCTGCCCGACAAGAGTATTGCCGTCATTCCGCAAGACTCCTACTACAACGACCAGTCCGACCTTCCGCTCGAAGTGCGCAAGCGTACAAACTTCGACCACCCCGATGCCTTTGATTGGGAATTGCTCGCGCATCAAATCGAGGAACTGCGCCACGGCAGAGCCATCGAGCAACCCACCTATTCCTACATCACCTGTACGCGATTGGCAGAAACCATCCACGTAGAACCCAAGGAAGTCATCGTCGTCGAAGGCATCATGGCGCTCTACGACAAAAACCTCCGCGAACAGATGGACCTCAAAATCTTTGTCGACGCCGGCTGTGACGAACGTCTCCTTCGCGTTATCCAGCGCGACATCGCCGAACGTGGGCATCCCCTCGAAATGCTCATCGACAAATACCGCAATGTCCTCCGTCCCATGCACGACGAATTCATCGAACCCACCAAGCAATTTGCCGACATCATCATTCCCAACGGCGGACACAACGAGAAAGCCATCGCCATGATGCAAATGTATATCAAGGCCTCCGTCAATCAAATCTAATCAGTGTCCCCATTGCGTCTGTGTACGATGCAAATAAACGTAAAATCCAAACGCTTTTCTGCAAATAAAAGTTAAAAAACGTCTTGTTTTCAGCCTAAAATGTAATTTTTTACTAAATAAGCACCCTGATTTAACTAAAAAAGCGTAATTTTGCATCAGTTTTTAAGGTATCCCCTTGTAAAAAGAAAAATTGTTTAACACAAAAAGTAAAAAGAATTATGTTGCAAGAAAAGGCTGGTAACATTGCAGGTCTGATTTGGAACGCACTTGCAGAAGCAAACACGAGTTTGACATTCAAGCAAATCAAGAAAACAACAAAATTGGCTGAAAAGGATTTCAACCTCGGTATCGGATGGCTTCTCCGTGAAGACAAACTGACAGTTGCAGAAACCGGTGACGAAAAGGACCCTTACGCATACTCACTGAAATAAACATTGTTCAGTAATGAAAATAAAGAAGTGCTGTAGCCTCTGCTGCAGCACTTCTTCGTTATATATATCACGGACAGATTGTGTATTAAAACTCCAACAGGATTCGGGCATTGATTTGTCGTCCGGTCAGATAGTTGGGGAC
>JAFLUS010000204.1 GCA_022508685.1 Prevotellaceae bacterium
AGACAAAAGAGAGAACGAAAATAAGTAAGGTAAAAAGTCATGGCGAACATCGTGAGATGCTTCGTTTGTACAATTTATGATTTTATGGAACTTGATGCACTGACTGCTGTATCGCCGATAGACGGACGTTACAGAGAGAAAACCAAAATGTTGTCCGCATATTTCTCGGAGTATGCACTCATCCGTTACCGCGTGAGGGTGGAAATCGAGTATTTCCTTGCGTTGTGCGACCTTCCGTTGCCGCAGTTGGCAGCGGTCGACGCAGCATGGAAGGAACCGATGCGCGACATCTACCGCCAATTCTCGTTTGCCGACGCACAGCGGGTGAAGGAGATTGAGCAGACGACCAACCACGATGTGAAGGCGGTGGAATACTTTCTGCGCGAGCAGTTCGACCGGCTCGACCAAACGACGATGCCGGGATTGGCTGCATGTAAGGAATTCATCCACTTCGGGCTGACGAGTCAGGACATCAACAACACGAGCGTGCCGCTTTCGCTGAAGGAGGCACTCGAAGAGGCGTTCTATCCGCAAGTGGAGGAACTCATCGCCCAACTGACGGCGTATGCCGAAGAATGGGCTGACGTGCCGATGTTGGCGCGTACTCACGGACAACCTGCCAGCCCCACACGTTTGGGCAAGGAAATGCAGGTGTACGTCTATCGCCTCACCGAACAACTGCAAACGCTCAAGGCGGCGAAACTGACGGCAAAGTTCGGCGGAGCCACCGGCAACTTCAACGCCCACAACGTGGCATTTCCTGCCTACGACTGGCGTGCGTTTGCCAACCGGTTCGTCGGCGAAGGTCTGGGACTGGAGCGCGAACAATGGACGACGCAGATTTCCAACTACGACCACTTGGCAGCCGTGTTCGACGCCATGCGCCGCATCAATACCATCATCATCGACCTCGACCGCGACATGTGGATGTATGTGTCGATGGAGTATTTCAAGCAGAAAATCAAAGCCGGTGAAGTCGGTTCGAGTGCCATGCCGCACAAGGTGAACCCGATTGACTTTGAAAACTCGGAAGGCAACCTCGGTGTTGCCAACGCGCTGTTGTCGCACTTGGCGCAGAAACTGCCTGTCAGCCGTCTGCAACGCGACCTGACGGACTCGACCGTGCTGCGCAACGTCGGCGTGCCGATGGGGCACATGCTGATTGCCGTGCAGAGCACGCTCAAGGGATTGCGCAAACTGTTGCTCAACCGCAGCGCCATCGAACAGGATTTGGACGGATGCTGGGCAGTGTGTGCCGAAGCCATCCAGACCGTACTGCGCCGCGAGAACTATCCGCATCCCTACGAGGCACTCAAGGCATTGACGCGCACCAATGCCGGCATCACCGAGGCAGACATCCGCACGTTTATCGACGGACTCGATGTGCCGGAGGCGGTCAAGGCCGAACTGCGTGCCGTGACGCCTGCCACATATACCGGAATTTAAGTAAACTTCAAAATAGAAAACCTGTTATCCATCCGCGAGGATGGCAATTAGTGACTAAAAACTATTCAATTACATTATGAGCGAAATGGAAGAATGGCAGGACTTGTCTCCTGTCGACAAATCAAGCAATGGAAACGATGCAACGAGTGGTCGTGAGGGCTACCGTTCATTCAATCGTGACAACAATTTCGGACACTCGCGTCCCCGTTTCAACAACAATGGCGGTGAACGCCCGCGTCGTCCCCGTTTCAACAACGGTGGTGCTTACGGACAGCAGCGCGACGGCGGATATATGGGTTCGAGCGGACAGCAGAACGGTTTCCGTCCCGAAGGATTCGGCAATCGTCCGTCCGGCGGTTACAACCAACGCGCCAGCCACTATGGTCAGCGCAGCAACTACGGCTATGACAACGGCGGTTATGGCTCGCGTGGCTATCGTCAGTCGTCCGACAACAACTTCGGAGGTGGCTATGGTCAGCAACGTGGCGGCTATGGCCAGCAACGCCCGCAGTACGGACAGCAGCGTGGCGGATACGGACAGCAACGCGGCGGATACGGACAACAACGCCCGCAACGTGGCGGCTATGGTCAGCCCAATCGTCGTCAGCAAGGCGGATACAATCCCAATGCGAAGTATTCGATGAAGAAACGCATTGAATATAAGGAATATATCGACGACCCCGATGCACCGCTGCGTCTGAACAAATATCTGGCGAATGCCGGTGTATGTTCGCGCCGTGAAGCCGACCAGTTCATCGAGGCTGGTGTGGTGAAAGTCAATGGCGAAGTCGTGACGGAACTGGGAACGAAGGTGCTGCGCACCGACACGGTGCATTTCCACGACCAACTCGTGTCGATGGAGAAGAAAGTCTATGTGCTGCTCAACAAACCCAAAGACTACGTGACGACGAGCGACGACCCGCAACAGCGCAAGACCGTAATGGACTTGGTGAAGAACTGCTGCCGCGAACGCATCTATCCCGTAGGCCGTCTCGACCGCAATACGACAGGTGTGCTGCTCCTCACCAACGACGGCGACTTGGCATCGAAACTGACTCACCCGAAATATCTGAAGAAGAAAATCTACCACGTATTCCTCGACAAGAACTGCACGGCTGCCGACTTGCGTCAGATTGCCGACGGCATCACGTTGGAGGACGGCGAAGTGCACGCCGACGCCATCAGTTTTGCATCTGACACGGACAAGAAGCAAGTAGGCATCGAAATCCATTCGGGCAAGAACCGCATCGTGCGCCGCATCTTCGAATCACTCGGTTATCGCGTGCTCAAACTCGACCGCGTCATGTTCTGCGGACTGACGAAGAAGGGTCTGAAGCGTGGTGACTGGCGTTTCCTCACGGAACAGGAAGTAGCGATGCTCCACATGGGCAGTTACGAATAATCGCATGTGAAACTACGGAAAATTCATGATTGATATGAAACGAACGAAGATAGCAGATATACTGAAAAGCACGGCATACGGCAGCACCGTCACGATGTGCGGCTGGGTGCGCACGCACCGCAGCAGCAAGGCTGTCGACTTCATCGCACTCAACGACGGTTCCACCATCAAGAATGTGCAGGTCGTGGTCGATGCCGACAAGGCCGATGCGGAATTGCTGAAACAAGTGACGACCGGAGCCTGTGTCCGCGCCACGGGTACACTCGTCGAAAGTCCGGCACAGGGACAGGCGTCGGAAATTCAGTGCGAAACCCTCGAGTTGCTGGGTGCCTGTGCTGCCGACTACCCGATGCAGAAGAAAGGACAGTCGTTCGAATATATGCGTCAGCACGCCCACATGCGTCTGCGCACCAACACCTTTGGCGCTGTGTTCCGCATTCGCCACAACATGGCGATTGCCATTCACCAGTTCTTCCACGAACGCGGCTTTTACTATTTCCACACGCCGCTCATCACGGCAAGCGATGCCGAAGGTGCAGGACAGATGTTCCAAGTCACGACCAAGAACCTCTATAAACTGGAGAAGGACGAAGACGGAAAAATCATCTACGACGACGATTTCTTCGGCAAAATGGCATCGCTCACCGTCAGCGGACAACTCGAAGGCGAACTCGGTGCAACGGCACTCGGACAAATCTACACCTTCGGCCCTACCTTCCGTGCCGAGAATTCGAACACGCCGCGTCACCTTGCCGAATTCTGGATGATTGAACCCGAAATGGCGTTCTACGACAAGGACGACCTGATGGACCTCGAGGAAGCCTTCATCAAGCATTGCGTGCAGTGGGCACTCGACCATTGTGCCGATGACCTCGAATTCCTCAACAAGATGATTGACAAGACGCTGATAGAACGTCTGCAGAGCGTGCTCAAGGAACCGTTCGTGCGCCTCACCTACACGGAAGGCATCGACATTCTGCAGAAAGCCATTGCCGACGGCCGCAAGTTTGAATTCCCATGCAACTGGGGCGACGACCTTGCCAGCGAACACGAGCGCTATCTGGTGGAAGAACATTTCCGCCGTCCCGTCATCATGACCGACTATCCGCGCGACATCAAGGCGTTCTATATGAAGCAGAACGAGGACGGACGCACGATGCAGGGTACTGACGTGCTCTTCCCGCAAATCGGTGAAATCATCGGCGGTAGCGTGCGTGAGGAAAACTACGACAAGTTGATGGCGGAAATCGGCCGTCGCCAAATGGATACGACCAACCTGTGGTGGTATCTCGACACGCGCCGCTTCGGCACTTGTCCCCACGCCGGCTTCGGTCTCGGTTTCGAACGACTCATCCTCTTCGTCACCGGAATGCAGAACATCCGCGA
>JAFLUS010000205.1 GCA_022508685.1 Prevotellaceae bacterium
AAATTTCGTGTGCATAAACGTGTTTTGGCTTATGCGCACGCCTGAAAACGCTTATGCATACGCCTAAAACGTTTATGCGTATGCCTGAGAACGTTTATGCACACGCCTGAAACGGCGTCAAAAAAAGGCGTTTCCACACTCGGAAACGCCTTTTTTACGTAGAATATCAAATGACGATTTAGTCCTCGAGGAGGATTTTCATCATTTCGCATGCAGAGTAGGCAACGCTGGTGCCGGGACCGAAGATGGCAGCAACGCCGGATTGGTAGAGGAAGTCGTAGTCCTGCGCGGGGATGACGCCGCCGGCAATGACCATGATGTCCTCACGACCCAATTTTTTGAGTTCTTCGATGAGTTGCGGAATGAGGGTCTTGTGACCTGCTGCAAGACTGCTTGCACCGACGATGTCGACGTCGTTTTCAACGGCTTCGCGTGCGGCTTCGGCTGGTGTCTGGAACAGGGGACCCATGTCGACGTCGAAACCGCAGTCGGCATATCCCGTTGCTACTACTTTGGCACCGCGGTCGTGTCCGTCCTGTCCCATCTTGGCAACCATGATGCGCGGACGGCGACCGTTCTTCTGAGCGAATTGCTCGGTGAGTTGGCAAGCCTCGTTGAAGGCTTGGTCCTTTTTGCTTTCTGATGAATACACGCCTGATATGGTTCTAATGACTGCTTTGTAGCGACCTACGATGGCTTCGCAAGCATCGCTGATTTCGCCGAGTGTACAACGGAGGCCGGCTGCCTTGACGGCGAGGTCGAGGAGGTTGTTCTCCGACTTCTTGCCTTCGTTGAACTCGCGCACACATTCCGTGATGGCTTCGAGTGCCTTCTTGCAGGCTGCTTCGTCGCGGTTGGCGCGGAGGTCCTTGAGGGCTGCTTCCTGTTGCAGACGAACGGCAGTGTTGTCGATTTCGAGAATGTCGATGGGGTCTTCGTGGTCGAGACGGTACTTGTTGGTGCCGACGATGGTCTGCGTGCCCGAGTCGATGCGTGCCTGCGTGCGTGCTGCAGCCTCTTCGATGCGCATTTTCGGCAGACCGGTTTCGATGGCTTTTGCCATACCGCCGAGTTTCTCAATTTCTTGGATGTGCTCCCATGCCTTGTGAACGAGTTCGTCGGTGAGTTTCTCTACGTAGTAGGAACCTGCCCACGGGTCGATTTGCTTGCAGACCTTCGTTTCGTTCTGGATGTAAATCTGCGTGTTGCGGGCGATGCGGGCGGAGAAGTCCGTCGGCAAGGCGATGGCTTCGTCGAGGGCGTTGGTGTGGAGCGACTGCGTGTGACCGAGCACGGCTGCCATGGCCTCGATACAGGTACGTCCGACGTTGTTGAAGGGGTCTTGCTCGGTGAGCGACCATCCGGATGTCTGCGAGTGGGTACGCAAAGCCATGGACTTCGGATTCTTTGCACCGAACATTTTGGTGATTTTCGCCCACAGCAGACGACCTGCACGCATCTTGGCGATTTCCATGAAGTGGTTCATGCCGATTGCCCAGAAGAAGGAGAGGCGTGGTGCGAAGGCGTCGATGTCGATGCCGGCATTGACACCTGTGCGCAGGTAGTCCATACCGTCTGCCAGCGTGTATGCCAACTCGATGTCTGCCGTTGCACCGGCTTCCTGCATGTGGTAACCGGAAATGGAGATGGAGTTGAACTTGGGCATGAACTTCGACGTGTATTCGAAGATGTCGGCAATGATTTTCATGGAGAATGCAGGCGGGTAGATGTAGGTGTTGCGCACCATGAACTCCTTGAGGATGTCGTTCTGAATCGTACCTGCCATTTCTTCGAGTTTCGCGCCTTGCTCAAGACCTGCGTTGATGTAGAAGGCGAGTACGGGGAGTACGCCGCCGTTCATCGTCATCGACACGGACATCTTGTTGAGAGGGATGCCCGCGAAGAGGGTCTTCATGTTTTCGAGCGAGCAGATGCTCACACCAGCCTTACCCACGTCGCCGACTACGCGTGCGTTGTCGGGGTCGTAACCGCGGTGGGTGGGGAGGTCGAAGGCTACGGACAGACCTTTCTGACCGCTGGCAAGGTTGCGGCGATAGAAGGCGTTGGACTCTTCTGCCGTAGAGAAACCTGCATACTGGCGGATGGTCCATGGGCGGAACGGATACATCATGCTGTACGGCCCGCGCAGGTAGGGCGGAATGCCGGCAGTGAAGTCGAGGTGCTCCATGCCTTCCAAGTCCTCTTTGGTGTAAACCGGCTGAATGTCGATTTGTTCGGGTGTACGCCAGTTGGCAGTGATGCCGTTGTCTTTCTGCCATTGCTGACCATTCTTCTGCTGAATGCCAGCGTATATGTCAATGTTGTTGAATGTTTTTCTTTCCATCTTACTTCAGCAGTTTAGCGTTGTACTCGCGCAGAGTTTCCAACTGATTTACTTTCACGTGGATGAAGTTCTCGATGCCTGCGGCTTTGAGTTCGTCCGAACAAGCGGGTGCTCCGGCTACCACGAACATGGCGCGTCCGTTGAGATAGTTGAATGCCGGGATAGCATATTCGGCATATTCATCGTCCGACGAGCAGATGACAACGATGTCGGCACCAGCCTTGAGGGCTGCGTCCACACCTTCTTCCACGGTCGGGAATCCGAGATTGTCGATGACCTTGTAGCCGGCGCAGGCGAGGAAGTTGCACGAGAATTGTGCGCGTGCCTGACGCATGGCGAGGTTGCCGATGGTGAGCATGAAGGCTACCGGCTGATGTGCAGCAGCCTCGGTCTGCAGACGGAGGTCTTCGAATTCGCTGGCAAGACGGCTGCGGTTGAGCGCCGGGATGGCGCTGTCGGCATGACCGCCACAGCAGCAAGCGCAGTTCGTCGGCTTCTTGCCTTCGGCAGTTTCGTTGAAGTTCGGGAATTGGTTCGTACCGAGCATGAACTCCTTGCGCTTGGCAGCATCGGCATGGCGCTTGGTGTTGCTGGTGTTGATGACTTCCTGAACTTTTCCGGCAAGTGCCTGTGCGAGGAAACCGCCGTTCTGTTCAACGTCGAGGAACAACTGCCATGCCTGTTGCGCAATCGCGTCGGTGAGGTGCTCGATGTAATACGAACCGCCGGCAACGTCGACGAGTTTGTCGAAGTGTGCTTCTTCCTTGAGCAGCAACTGCTGGTTGCGGGCGAGGCGTTCAGAGAAATCGTCGGGAGTCTGATAAGGTTTGTCAAACGGCGTAACGACGATGCTGTCTACGTTTCCGATAGCAGCCGACATGGCTTCGGTCTGCGAGCGCAGCAGGTTGACGTAACTGTCGAACATCGTCTGATTGTATTCCGACGTGTAGGCACATACGTGCATTTGGCAAGCGCAGTCGCAAGCAGGTTCGTACTGCTTCACAATCTGCGCCCACAGCAGACGACCTGCGCGGAACTTGGCGATTTCCATGAAGTAGTTCTCGCTGACACCCATGTTGAACTTGATGCGTTTTGCCGCTTGCAGTGCGTCGATGCCCGATTCCACAAGCGCGTGCAGATATTCGTTACCCCATGCGAGCGCGTAACCCAATTCCTGATAGATGTATGCACCGCTGTTGTTGAGCGATACGCTGTTGACGTTGACGCAGCGGTAGTTGGGCAGTTCAGCCAATGCCTCGATGAGGGGCTTCGCCTGTGCCACGACCGCACTGGTGTCCTTACCCTTGAGCAGAATCTTTTCAATCGGGTCGAAGTTGATGCTGCCTTCTAATTTCGTGAGGTCAGCCTTCTGCTCTTTGAAGTAAGCAACGAGCAGTTGAGCGAGTTCCACGCAGTGGCATTGGCACGTCGTGAAGTTCAGTTCCACGCATTCGGGGCAGATGCCTTCGAGCAACGTGGCGAGCGTCTGCGCGTTCACGCTGTCGGCAGGGATGTTGAACCCGATAGAATCTACGCCACGATTGAGGATGTCGAGCGCCTTCGCATTGGCAGCCTTGGCGTCGTCTACGCAGATGTCCTGACGTACATACCACAAGTTGTTGTCTGTCTTGTTACCACGGACGAAGGGGAATTCTCCGGGGAGAGCGTCTACGGCCTTGAGGCCTTCGAGGTCCTCGCGGCGATAGAAAGGCTGTACGTTGAAGCCTTCGTTGGTTCTCCACACCAACCGTTTCTGGAAGTCGGCACCTTTCAGGTCCACCTCGATTTTGTCGAGCCATTCCTGTGTCGTCGGTGCTTGAAATTCCGAAAAGAGTTTTTCTCTGTTAGCCATTAGTTTTTTCGTTTATATAAAATAAGTAAGAATTT
>JAFLUS010000206.1 GCA_022508685.1 Prevotellaceae bacterium
AGAACATGACGCGGAACATGAAACGAATGCCGTCCTTGTTCGTGCCCGGGTCGTCGAGATAGGTGAGACGACGTACATACTCAATGTGGAAAAGTTTGAAGATGTTATGTACGCCAAGACGCAGTTCAACGTAAGGACGATTGCGGTCCATGGTGATGGTGTTGTTTTCGTAATATGTACCGCCCTTTCCGTCGCTGACGAAGTGTCCGGGAAAATAGAAGAGGTCGGAATCGGTGTAGTTGGATGCTGCCGGATTGTTCTTGTCGGAGAGCATTCCCCACAGCACATTGACACCGAGATACTCGCGCCATTGGAGTTTCTTAAGCAACGGGATGCGGTTGAAGATTTTTCCGCAGAGGTCCCACGCAATCATCGCCTGTGCATAGCGGTCGTTGAGGAATTCGAGGTTGGAGATGAGCGAGAAGGTGTTGTCCATGATGATGTAGGACTGATTGGCTGCGGGATGAATGAGCAACGGGAACGGAACTTTGTTCCACTGAATACCGCCTTTGAGGTCAGTATCGAGGTAGCCCCACCCTCCCGGCACATAGAGCCGCTTGTAGAGTCCCACCTCCGTAACGTTGTATTTGTAGTCGCCGCCGAGGAAGCCGTCGAAACCTATGGTGTGGCTGAACGAAATGATAGGAGCATCTTTGTTAATCTTGATGCGTCGCTGCTTGGTGTTGATATAGGTAGCGCCCGGTTCGAAGGACATGGCAACTCGAAGTTCGGATGTATTGATGTCGTGCACATGGCGCGAAGGGGCATGCGTGAGTGCCGTCATTCCCTGCACAGGTACGGCGGGGTCGGTGCCGAGCCGTTGATAGAAAAGTGCATCGACGGCGCGGTTGTTGGTACGCGTGAAGGTGGCGGAGAACTTGCGTCCGTCGTACCATTCGCGGTCGTACATCAAACGGAATTCGCGGGTATGGTTGTATTGGTCGACTTTCGATGAATGGAATGCCAAGAATACGTTGTCCTTGTCGGTCGGCACGAATTTCTCGAACGGCGACGTGATGTCGTTCCAATAGGAAACGTGGATGTTGTTCTTCGGAAATTCGCGGGTGAGATATGCCTTCTTGTTGAAAGAATAGGTCAACTCCGTGCGTCCGTACACATTGTCGCGCTTGGGCGAATATGCCACATAGCCGTTCCAGAAGAGATGAGGATTGAGATGAGCGGTCGTAAATCCGGATACACGGAAACGCACGCCATCGTAGTGATTGAACGAGAGTGTAGTGTTAATGGGGCCAAAGTCGAACTTGTTGTTTTGCGTCGAGTCGGCCGTTTCAATGTAATTCTCAATCAAGGCTTTCATGCCGAACATCACGAACTTGAAGCCTTTGATGTGGGTCAGTTTATCGAGGAACGACCCCATTTGTCCTTCGCTCTGCGTCAGTTCCACCTTGCGGAAGTCTTGCCAATAGGCATCGTCGGTGTGCATCGTCGCATCGGGCTCTTGATACGTGTTGCCCTTGATATGCTTGAATACGGATTTGGGAATGGGCGTAAACGCATAGTCGAAATTGCGGATGGTGCGCTGCACCTGCAGTTTGCTCAACCACGACGTCCACTTCAGTTCGATGAGCATGTCGTTGGTGACGGCTACGCGTTCACCCGTTTCGAGTTCTTCCAGATTTTGCTTGATGGTCATGCTCTCCACGAAGTTCACATCGCTGCGCTTGGGAATGTTCAATTCCACGCGCCGCACTTGATAGGTGCTGTCCTTCATGATGTAGAGATGCCCCGAAAATCCGATGTCTTGCTGATTGTTGGGAATAAAGCCGATGTCGATGACGCTGTCGCGCTCTATGGCCAGTGTGTCCTGAATGTAGTAGCGATAGAAATTGATAGCGGAATTGGCTATCGGGCTTTTGAAATGGAATTGCAGCAAACGGCATTCTTCATCGTAGATGTTGACGTCGGTAAAGCAATCTTGCAACACCGTCGTCAGAATTTCACCCGTATTGATGAGTTCGTTGATGCCTCGCGAGTTCTTCGCCTTCACCAACGTCTTTTCCGTCTTCGGATTTTTGCGGTAGTACGTGCTGCTGAGTTGCTCGTCCACCGTCAGCGGAAGAATCAGTTTGCCCGTCTCGGGGCAGTATTCTACATGGTCTTTCAAGAATGCCCACCGTTTTCCTTCTTCCAAATCGAATATCTTTTCCGTGAACTCGTTGATGGAAAACGTCATCTTTTCATAAGTGGAATACGAAAAATAGTCTTTCGAATGGAGGTCGTTGCTCTTTTTGGCAGCAATGACTTTTCGCATCAACTCCACAGCCGGATTGTTCTTTCGGCTGTACTTCGTATGCTTTGCCGTCACGTTCACTTCGGAAAGTTGGCGAGGTTCGGGCACAAGACTGATTTTCAGATTCCGGCGATTGTCGGGCGTCAGTTTCACCTTCTGCGTCACATAACCAATGCTGGAAACGGTCAGCACGTTCCACCCCTCTTCTTCGCGCACGACGAATCGTCCGTGTTCGTCTGTCTGGTCGCCCACACTCTTTCCCTCGTAATAGACATTGACAAAGTCAAGCGGTTGTCGACTGCGGCTGTCGACAACAATACCCGTCACTTGGGCCAGCAGATTGCTGCTCCAAAGGAGGAAGATAGAAAAAAGGAGAAAGAAGTGTTTGCGCATAGCGATTCCCGTTCCGACATCCGAAGAGAAACAGCATCGGATGTCGGAACAGAGCATTGGCTTTTAGTCGATTTCTTCGTCGGCTTCGTAGCCACCCATTTCGCGGATGGCGTTTTTCAGCATCGTATATTGTTGATAGAGGTTGTTCACAGGTTCCTCACCTTGCAAATAATCGTGCATAGGCGACTTCAGGAAGAAACTGAGGAAACGCTGTGTACCATAGCGACCGGCACGTGCTGCGAGGTCGGACAGCAAGCAGAGGTCGAGACAGAGCGGTGCAGCAAGGATAGAGTCGCGGCAGAGGAAGTTAATCTTAATCTGCATCGGATAACCCATCCATCCGAAAATGTCGATGTTGTCCCATCCTTCCTTGTTGTCGTTGCGAGGCGGATAGTAGTTGATGCGCACCTTGTGGTAGTACTGCGTATCTTCGTCGTTGCCATGTCCGTAAAGGTCGGGCTGCGCTTCGGGCTTCAGAATCGTTTCGAGCGTCGACAGTTTCGACACTTCCTTCGTGCGGAAGTTGGCAGGCTCGTCGAGCACCAATCCGTCACGGTTACCGAGAATGTTGGTAGAGAACCATCCGTTGAGTCCCAGACAACGTGTACCGATAATCGGAGCAAAACCCGACTTCACGAGCGTCTGTCCCGTCTTGAAGTCCTTGCCGGCAATCGGCATCTGCGTCTTTTCAGCCAATTCCCACATGGCAGGAATGTCGACCGTCGTGTTGGGCGCACCCATGACGAACGGAGCACCTTCCACCAATGCCGCATAGGCATAGCACATCGACGGAGCCACGTGTTCGCGGTCGTCAGCCTTCATCGCTGCTTCGAGGTCAGCCAGATGATAGTGCACCTTCTCGTCTGCAGGTACATAGATTTCGGTCGATGCAGCCCACAGCACCACGATGCGTTCGCAACCATTCTGTGCCTTGAATGTACGGATATCATCGCGCAACTGCTCCACCATTTCCCAACGCGTCTTTGCATCCTTCACGTTGTCACCATCCAGACGCTTGGCATAGTTCTTATCAAAAGCAGCCTTCAGCGGAACGATTTTCTCCAATTCATCGCGCACGGGCTCGATGTCCTTCTCCTTCAACACTTCAGCGTACATCGCAGCCTGATAAGCATTCTGCGGATACACGTCCCAGCAACCGAACACAATGTCGTCGAGACGGGCAAGGGGAACGATGTCGCCATACTTCAGATACTTCTTGTCAGCACCTTTCCCCACACGGATTTTATCGTATTGGGTCATCGACCCCACAGGCTTTGTCAGTCCCTTGCGAGCCATCAATACGCCTGTCATAAACGTAGTGGCAACGGCTCCGTTGCCCACAACCATGATGCCGAGTTTTCCTGAAGCCGGCTTCACATTTTGATTTTCCATGTTATTCATCTATATTATATAATATGTAATGCGCTTCTATAATTCGTTGTTTGCACCAACAATTTGCCAAAATCATCCCAGATTTCGGTTATCGGTACGTCCAAATACTTTGCAAAGTAAGAAAAACTTTTTAACATGGAAAAGTTTTTTACGGCAAAAAATCATAAAACGTGCAAATA
>JAFLUS010000207.1 GCA_022508685.1 Prevotellaceae bacterium
AGTTCAATTTAGAGTGCACTCCAGATGCAACGGAAGTGCACTCCAAATTGCATAATAGTGGAATATGGTGTAGGCGATTGTAAATCAGATGTTTATAGTGTATATACCCTGCAAGGCAGTTAGTTGCGAATTTCGCAACTAAAAAAGGCTCTGCAATTTGTCTGCAGAGCCTTTCGCGCGCGTGCGTGCGCGTACTTTATTATATGTATGTCCCGCGTCGCCGGATTGGGACAAATGCGAAATCAGAAGTTGACGTTCACGCCCGCCATTATCGTGGCGCGAGGCATGGGGTAGCCGAGGTTGATTTCGTATTTCTGCGCCAACAGGTTGTCGCCACGCACCCACAGGTTGAGGTGCTTCGATGCGTCGTAACCGACGGCAGCGTTCAGCAGCAGGAAATTTTCCTTCTGTTCGTCGTCGCCCACTGCGGTGTAGAGTCCGCCGACATACTGCAGACCGGCAACGGCACTCCAACGGCAGCAACGGAAATTGGCGCCGAGAAAGCCTTTGTACGTCGGTGCCGCCACCACCTTGTGCTCCATGTGGAGCAGCGAATGGTTGGTGTTGAACGTCCAATGGTCGTTGAGCCGATAGGCTGCCTCCACTTCCACGCCGTAGTTCTCGACCGCGCCCGTATTCACGTTGCGGGGACGGCCGTCCACCGGTTGCGTCTGAATCATGTTGTCGCCCTTGATGTAGTAGAGGTTTGCGCCATACGAAAAGGCTGCGACGCGCTGCCGCCACGACAGTTCGTAGTTCCACAGGCGTTCCGGCTTCAGTTCTTCGTTCGAAGGCGGATAGAGGTACATTTCGCGCATGGTGGGATTGCGGAACCCCTTGCTTGCCATTGCCTTGATTTCGCCCGACGAGAGGGGACGCAGCACGATGCCTGCCTGCGGCACCCACTCCGTTCCCGTCACGGAATGGTGGTCGACGCGCACGCCCGCATCCACCGTGAGCCAGCGGAGCAGGTCTTGACGGACGTCCACATAGGCTGCCACCTCGTCGCGGTTGGAGCGTCCGCTCTGCTTGTTGGGCGTATCCAGCGTTTCGCCCGTTGCCTTCGACGTGTAGTAGGCGTTGCCGTAGATATGCTGATAATCCATGCCGAGCGTCACGCGATTGCCGTCGAAGAGGCGTGCGCTCTGATAGACCGACACGCCCGTGAGGGCATCCTTCGAGCGGAAATAGCGCTGCGTGGGGGTCGACGCATTTGCCGTTCCGTCGTCAATCTTGTGTCTGCCGAAGTTGGAGTACACGCTCAATGCACCGCTCGTCCGCCGGTAATGGTTTTCCACCGCTGCCGACACGACGCCGCGCGTAATCCACTGGTCGGCATCGTAGAGCGGACTCGTCACGGCGCCCGGCACCGATGCGTTGAAATGGGTGACGTCGGCATCGACGTAGGCGTTCCAATGCTCGCCCAGTTCCTCGTTCAGTTTCACGTAGCCGCCATACTGCTCGAACCCCATGCGGGGGCGGTGGTTGTCCGACCGGTTGTACTGCGCAGCCACCGTGCTCGAGAACCGGCCGCTCTTCACCTGATTGGACACCTCGCTCTGCAGCGTGCCGTAACTGCCGCCGCCGACATGGATGCGGGTGTTCACGCCGTCGTCGTGCATCGTGCGCGTGACGATATTGATGACGCCGCCCATGGCGTTCGAGCCGTACAGCACCGAGGCGGGCCCGCGAAGGACTTCCACGCGCTCCGCCATCATCGTCTGGTAACTGTCGCTGATGGGGTGTCCGTACACGCCGTTATACTGCGGATGGCCGTCTATCAGCACCAGCAACTGCCCTGCTCCGCCACTGATGCCGCGCAGGTTGATGCCTCCTGCCGCACCGCCGCTCACGCCGTAGCCGAGCATCGACCGCCCCGTGACGAACAGCGACGGCACTTGCTGCATGACGGTGGGCAGCAGCGACGGGTCGTGCCGCTCCGTCAGTTTCTCACGTTCGATGACCGTCACCGTCTGCGGCAGATAGCGCACGTCGACGGCATTGCGCGTTCCGGTCACCACCACTTCCTGCAGCGCCAGCGAGTCGGTCTGTGCACCGGCGGCAGCCGACACGACCGACAGCAACGCTGCCATATAGCATTTTTTCCACATTGTCTGCATCGTTTCCTTCATTGATGAATTGAATTCATGCGCAAAGTTAGTCATTTATTTCCACACCCATGCCCCGCTGCCCGCAAATCTCCGTCCGTGCCGCCATTTTCAGATTTTTTATCCACCAGCGCCCGCTGCCGAAAAATATTCTCCCTCCGCCACCTCCCTGTGCCAAAACTTTTTGCACGTCCGTTTCGACGTTACAAAAAAAAATCCTACCTTTGCGTCCACATCAACCCCCAACATTCCGACATGGAAAAGAAAGCAAACTACATCAGCAGCATCGAAATCAAGGCCCTCTGGAAAGGCGGACGCCACATCAAATGGACGCTGCGACCCGACGTCAACATCCTCAGCGGCATCAACGGAGTCGGCAAAAGCACCATCATCAACCGCGCCGTGCGAGGGCTGCACCTGCTCGACTCCGGCGAACTGCGGCCGGGCGAACTCGTCGACGGCATCACCATCCACCTCTCGCCCGACGACGCCACAAGCATCCGCTACGACGTCATCCACTCCTTCGACCGCCCTCTGCTCCACTCCGACCTGCTCGAAAAACTGTCCGACGCACGCGTCAACACCGAACTCGACTGGCAAATCTACAAACTGCAGAAGCGATACCTCGACTACCAAGTCAACATCGGCAACCGCATCATCGAACTCCTCACCACCGGCGACCCCGCCGATGCACAACAGGCTGCCGAAGTGTCCCGACCCAAAATCCTCTTTCAGGACATGATTGACCAACTCTTCGCCGACACCCGCAAGACCATCGACCGAAAGAGCAACGAAATACAGTTCGAACAAAACGGCGACATCCTCACCCCCTACCAACTCTCCTCGGGCGAAAAGCAACTGCTCGTCATCCTCACCACCGTCCTCATCGAATGCGGCGAACCCTACGCCCTCCTCATGGACGAACCCGAAATCAGCCTACACATCGAATGGCAGCAGCAACTCATCGCACTCATCCGACGCCTCAACCCCAACGCACAAATCATCCTCTCCACCCACTCGCCCGCACTCATCATGGACGGATGGACCGACGTCGTCACCGAAGTAGAGGAAATCACCAATGGCTAAGAAACTCACCCAGAACATCAACTCCAACTACCTCGACGCAGCCAACCGGCTGCGGCCCGGAGGCAAAACCAAGAAACGCATCATAGCCTACGTCGAAAGTTATGATGACATCTTCTTTTGGCACAGCATACTCAACGAATTCGAAAGCGACGAACGCGAATTCCAAATCCTCCTCCCCTCGCGCACCACGCTCACACGGGGCAAGAAGCAAGCCATGACCAACCACCTCGGCGAAGGACTCGGACGCAGCATGATAGCCTGCGTCGACGCCGACTACGACTACCTCATGCAGGGACACACACCCTACTCCCGCGCCATGCTCGACAACCCCTACATCTTCCACACCTACGCCTACGCCATCGAGAACTACCAATGCTACGCACCCTCGCTCCACAACGTGTGCGTCATGTCGACACTCAACGACCGCGAAATCTTCGACTTCAACGCCTACCTCCAACGCTACAGCCAAATCGTCTACGACCTCTTCGTATGGACGGTCTGGCTCTACCGCCGGCAGCAATACCACGCATTTCCCCTCACCTCCTTCTGCAACATCGCCAGCATCGGAAAACTCAACATCCACAACCCCGACACCGCACTCGAAGAACTCCGGCACCGCGTCAACCGCAAACTCGCATGGATGCAACGCCAGTTCCCCGAAGCCAAAGCCACCTACAAACCGCTCAAAGCCGAACTCGAACAACTCGGACTCACACCCTCCACCACCTACCTCTTCATCCAAGGGCACCACATCATGGAAAACGTCACCATGGCAGCCCTCGACCCCGCCTGCACCATCCTGCGACGCGAACGCGAACGCGAAATCAAGCAACTTGCCGCCAACCACAAGCAGCACATGGACAACGAACTCTCCAGTTACCAGCACAGCCAGTGCCCCGTCATCCCCATGCTGCGCCGCAACACCGACTTCAAGTCCTGCCCCCTCTACCACCGCCTCCGCACCGACATCGCCCGCTTCCTCGGCATCGATACCGACA
>JAFLUS010000208.1 GCA_022508685.1 Prevotellaceae bacterium
GTTTCGTGCATACGCAGACTGCAGTCTGGAAATGTGAAAACTATAGTCTTTTTTTTAGCCTTCCGAAATGGCGAAAAAACTATAGTCTTTTTGCCACAGAATGGTAGTTGTGCTCCCAGATTTCGTAAGAATTGATGATATTCTGCCACAGCACGTAGCAGCCGGCACCGATAGAGGCAACGGGGGAGAGGTACATGTAGGCAACCCAAATGGCCATGGCAGTGTTCTTTTGGAACATTCCTTGTCCGCAGTTGATGCGTTCGCGATAGATGTTGCCGATGCTGCGACCGATGACGAAGTGCGTGAGGCAGACGGCGAGCGAAAGCAGGGCGATGGCGATGAGCAAAGCAGGTGAAGCAGAGGAATGGACGATGTGCTTGACGGTGATGCCGGTGGTAATCGCCAATGCCAGTGCCCAGCAATAGAAACTGAGGTCGGGATGCGCCACGATGAAGCGATAGAGCGGGCGGACGTAGTGGCGGACAATCCACCCGAGCAGCAGAGGAAGGAGCATGACGGTGGCAAGTTTCTGCATAATGGCGAGGGAGGCTTGCATGAAGGTGAGGTCGGGACTCTTTTCAAGAAGCGGAAAGACGGCGGGAATGGTGAGGGCGCAGAGCAGACTGGAGAGGAGCGTGTAGGTGGTCATCGTGTGGATGTTGCCTCCGATTTTCCCAACGACGACGGGGGCTGCCGAGGCACAGGGGCCGATGATGCAGGTGAGTGCGGCTTCGGCGAGCAGTTTGTGCGAAGCATTGCCTTGCAGCAGCATGACGGCGCCGGCACACAGGGCGATGAGGAGCAGTTGGGCGAGTGCCAATGCCAAGTGCCAGCGTCGTGGCTGCATCTTGTGGAAATCGACTTTGGCGAAGGTGACAAAGAGGGTGAAAAAGACGCAGAGCGGAAAGAGGGTGTCGAAGAGTGTGCCGAACCATGTGCCGGCATCGTCGAGCGCAGGGACGAGGTCGAACGTCAGGTAACTCACCGTGCCGACGACGATGGCAACGGGCAGCGTCCATTCTTTCAAGAAGTGGAGTAGGGACATGGTGATGCTGTGAAAAAGGTTCTGTTCGGGTGATTTGTAAAATTTAAGCGTGCAAAGTTAGAAAGATTCGGGGAGAATATTCAATTTTTTGACCTTTAACTTTCCACTTTTTCGTTAATCTTTCTAACTTTGCAGACAGATGTATCATATCATGACAGAAAGACGCTTATGCAAAATATAAATGGTAACGCCCTGTCGTCTGCACCCTGCGTGGAAGTGCAGTTGGGCAGTGGCAAGCAACTGGTGCTCCACGATACGCAGTTTGTAGACCTGATGCGCCGCCGCATCTTCAACGTATTGCTCATCGCCAACCCCTACGACGCCTTCATGCTGGAGGACGACGGACGTGTGGACGAAAAGATTTTCGACGAATATGCCAAACTCGGTCTGCGCTATCCGCCCCGCTTCGTGCAGGTGGCATCACAGGAAGAGGCAGAAGTGGAGTTGCACAAGACGGGGTTCGAACTCGTCATCTGTATGCCCGGAACGGACAGCAACGACGTGTTCGACATTGCCCGCAACATCAAGGAACAGCATCCGCACGTGCCTATCGTGGTGCTCACGCCCTTCTCGCATGGCATCACCAAACGCATGGAGAACACCGATTTGAGCATCTTCGAATACGTGTTCTGCTGGTTGGGCAACACCGACTTGCTGCTTTCGATTATCAAACTGATTGAGGACAAGATGAATTTGGAGCACGACCTCCGTGCCGGTGTGCAGATGATACTGCTCGTGGAGGACAGCATCCGTTTCTATTCATCCATTCTGCCTCACCTCTACAAGTTTGTCCTGCAGCAGAGTCTGCTGTTTGCCACCGAAGCCCTCAATTCGCAACTCGAAACGCTGCGGATGCGCGGACGCCCAAAAATCGTGCTGGCACGCAACTACGAAGAGGCGTGGGCGCTCTATCAGAAGTTCAAGGACAACGTGCTGGGCGTCATCAGCGACTGCCGGTTTCCTCGCAACGGCGTGAAGGAAGAATTGGCAGGTTTCGAACTCCTGTCTGCCATTCGTCAGGAAGACAGTTTCGTTCCGTTGATTCTGGAATCGGCAGAAAGCCGTGGCGAAGAACTGGCACGGCAGTGTCAGGCGTCGTTCATCGACAAGAATTCCAAGAAAATGGCAGTCGACCTTCGTCGGCTCATTCTCCACTATTTCGGCTTCGGTGATTTCGTCTTCCGCGACCCGCAGACATTGCAGGAAGTGGCACGGCTCAAGAACCTGAAAGACCTGCAAGACAACATCTTCAACCTTCCCCGCGAGTCGTTGCTCTACCACGTGTCGCGCAACAACGTGTCGCGTTGGCTGAGTTCGCGAGCCCTGTTCCCCATTTCCGAATTTCTGAAGCACATCACGTGGAAATCGCTGCAAGATGTCGATGCCCATCGTCAGATTATTTTCGATGCCATCGTCGCCTATCGCAAAATGAAAAATCAGGGCGTCGTAGCCGTCTTTCATCGCGACCGCTTCGACAGTTACTCCAATTTTCAGCGCATTGGCGACGGCTCGCTCGGTGGAAAAGGACGTGGCCTCGCCTTCATCGACCACATCATCAAGCGGCATCCCGACCTCAACGGCTTCGACAATGCGCGGGTGATGATTCCGAAGACCGTCGTGCTCTGTACCGACATTTTCGACGAGTTCATGGAGACCAACGAACTCTATCAGGTGGCACTCAGCGACTTGCCCGATGCCGACATTCTGCAGCGCTTCCTTCACGCCCGTCTGCCCGAACGCCTTGCCGACGACCTCATGGCATTCCTCGAAGTCGTGCGCCAGCCCATTGCCATTCGTTCGTCGTCGTTGCTCGAAGACTCCCACTATCAACCCTTCGCCGGCATCTACTCTACCTACATGATTCCCTATGCCGACGACAAATACGAGCGTCTGCGCATGCTCAGCAACGCCATCAAGGGTGTGTATGCCTCCGTGTTCTATCGCGCCAGCAAGGACTACATGGTCGCCACGTCGAACGTCATCGACCAAGAGAAAATGGCAGTCATCCTTCAGGAAGTCGTCGGCACGCAATACGGCGACCGCTTCTATCCCCAGATTTCGGGTGTGGCACGCAGCATCAACTACTATCCGATAGGCGACGAACGTGCCGAAGAAGGCGTCGTCAATCTTGCACTCGGATTGGGCAAGTACATTGTCGACGGCGGACTCAGCCTGCGCGTTTGTCCTGCACATCCCGACAAGGTGCTGCAAACGAGCGAAATGGAAATGGCATTGCGCGAAACCCAAACGCGCTTCTATGCGCTCGACCTCAAGAACATGGCAGAGAACATCTCCGTGGACGACGGCTTCAACCTCCTCAAACTCTCCGTGCGCGAAGCCGACAAGGACGGCGCTTTGCAATACATTGCTTCCACCTTCGACCCCTACGACCAAGTCATCCGCGACGGCATCTACGACGGCGGACGCAAACTCATCACCTTCTGCGGCCCTCTGCAGCATGGTGTCTATCCCTTGCCCGACCTCCTCACCCTCTCCATGCGCTACGGACAGGAAGACATGCGCCGTGCCGTCGAAATCGAATTTGCCGCACGTCCCGGCGACCGCGACCGCACCATAGAACTCTACTTGCTGCAAATCCGTCCGATGGTAGACAACAAAATGGCGCTCGACGAAGACATCACCCTCATTCCCGACGACGATGCCGTCATCCGTTCGCACAACGCCATCGGTCACGGCATCATCACCGACCTTCAGGACATCGTCTACGTCAAGACCATCGACCCGCAGACGGGCGAGAACATCTATTCCGCATCCAACAACTACGCCATTGCCGACGAAATCGAGCAAATCAACCGCACGTTCCTTGCCGACGACCGCAACTACGTGCTCGTCGGTCCCGGTCGTTGGGGCAGCAGCGACGCATGGCTCGGTGTACCCGTGAAATGGCCGGCCATCAGTGCGGCAAAAATCATTGTCGAAGCCGGTCTCACCAACTATCGCATTGACCCGAGCCAAGGCACGCACTTCTTCCAGAACCTCACCTCCTTCGGCGTCGGCTACTTCACCGTCAACGACTACATTGGCGACGGCATCTATCGTCAGGACATCCTCAACGCCCTACCTGCCGTGCACGAAACTGCCCACGTTCGCCACGTCCGCTTTCCGCATCCCCTCAC
>JAFLUS010000209.1 GCA_022508685.1 Prevotellaceae bacterium
ATATGATGATGTGGCAATTGTTATGCTTGCGCTAACTTGCCGTCGCTACCGAGCACATTCACAATCTTGTGAACATACATCTTCTTCATGTTGTCGCGTGCAGGTTTCAGATACTGGCGCGGGTCGAAGTGGTCGGGGTGCTCTGCCAAGTGCTGGCGGATAGCAGCCGTCATGGCGAGGCGAGAGTCGCTGTCGATGTTAATCTTGCAGACTGCCGACTTCGAAGCCTGACGGAGCTGGTCTTCGGGAATACCGATAGCATCGGGCAATTTACCACCGAATTGGTTAATCGTAGCCACTTCTTCCTGTGGAACTGAAGACGAACCGTGGAGGACGATGGGGAATCCGGGGAGTTTCTTTTCGATTTCTTCCAACACGTCGAATGCGAGTGGGGGAGGAACGAGCAGACCTGTCTTGGGGTCGCGTGTGCATTGGTCGGGAGTGAACTTGTATGCACCATGGCTCGTACCGATAGAGATGGCCAACGAGTCGCAACCGCTCTTTGTGGTGAAGTCGATAACCTCTTCGGGCTTCGTGTAGTGGCTTTCAGTAGCAACTACTTCGTCTTCAACACCTGCCAATACGCCAAGTTCGGCTTCGACAGTGACGTCGTACTTGTGTGCATATTCTACCACTTGCTTCGTGATAGCGATGTTCTCTTCGTAAGGCAGTGAACTACCATCGTACATTACGCTCGAGAAGCCCATGTCAATGCAGTTCTTGCAAAGTTCAAAACTGTCACCGTGATCCAAGTGAAGCACGATTTCGGGATGTTCGCAACCCAGTTCCTTTGCGTAAGCCACAGCACCTTCTGCCATGTAGCGCAGAATAGTAGCGTTGGCATAGTTGCGGGCACCCTTCGACACCTGCATGATGACAGGCGACTTCGTTTCTACTGCAGCCATGATGATGGCTTGCATTTGCTCCATTGTGTTGAAGTTGAAAGCGGGAATGGCATAACCACCCTTCACGGCTCTTGCAAACATGTCGCGCGTGTTCACGAGACCCAAATCCTTGTAATTTACCATAGTTTTTTCTATTTATAAAGTTAGAAAGTGATAGATCGGAATCCGGTCGTGGAAGTTCCACGTCTACAATCCGAAGGCAAATTTACTCCAAAATTTCAATAATTTCACATATCAGCGCACTTTTTTCGCCATAAACGCACTTTTTTATTTATTTTTTTACGTTATTTGCAATCTATAACGATGCGAATGAAACGTTTACTTTACATACCTTTCTTCTTATTGTTGTTCTGCACCTCGTGCGAAAAACTGGATTTCACCGACGACGATAGTGCCGACAGCACGAAGAAAGAGAACAATTCCGCCGGCAAGCAAGACAACAATGCCGACGCAACGCCTTCTGCTCCCGAGCGTGAAGGCTACTATCATGGTTTTGATACGATAGAGGAATATCTCACCGTCTACGGCGATTCGCTGAATCCTATTCCTATTTCCGACATCCTTCCGGGCGGATTCCTCTACACCGACATTGTAGTGGATGGAATCTACTATCTCTCCGATGTATGGATTGCAGGCTACATAGTTGGCTATATTAGTGGAAACAGCATAGGCGGTGTGCAGTTTACGACCGAAGGAGCCGTGCATACCAACATCGTGCTGGCGGAAACGATAGAGGAAACCGACCCCTATCGCTGCATACCGGTGCAACTGTCGAAGAGTACACCCACGCAGGAAACGGCTCGCTATTACCTTAATTTAGATAATTATCCACAGAAGTTTCACCGCCATGCCCGTCTGCAAGGAGACCTCAATAAATACATGGGCACATTAGGATTGTTGCGAACAATTCATTTCCGCGTGCGATAAATAAAGTGCGTGTGCGGATAGGAAAATCAGAATGGCAATCCGATGGCGAAGTGGAAGGCGAAGTCGCGGGAGAAATTGGGATGGATGAAGGGGTAATGGGCGCGCCCTGTGTAGGCGGGATTGATAGCCTTCATGCCGCCATCGAAACGGAGGATGAAGAAGTCGAGGGCGAGGCGGAGACCGAGGCCGTAGCCGACGGCGATTTGACGATAGAACGTGTCAAAACGGAATTCCCCTTCGGGTTGGTCGTGGTAACTGCGGATAGTCCAGATGTTGCCGGCATCGACGAAGAGTGCACCATTGAGTTTCCAAAAGAGGTGGGTGCGGTATTCGAGTGAGAGGTCGAGTTTCACGTCGCCACTTTGATTTAGAAAGTTGATTTGTTGGTCTGCGCCTTTGTAGGCGCCGGGGCCGAGCGAACGGACGCTCCATCCACGGACGGAGTTGGCTCCACCTGCGAAGTAGCGTTTTTCAAACGGCAGCAGGTTGGAATTGCCGTAGGGAATGGCTACGCCGAAGGCTGCGTGGAGGGCAAGCGAGTTGTTGCGGTCGATGCGCAGGCTTTTTGCCCAGTCGAAGTCGGCACGGACGTATTGTGCATAGGCGATGCCGCAGAAGGTGCGTTGGTTCTGTTCGTTGCGCGGTGCATCGTACAGGTGGGTGAGGGCATGGAGGGCGTTGCCCGACGTCTCGACGTTGGCGCGAATGGTGTAGGCATTCTTGCCGTACGTCGTTACGGTGTTGTTGCCGAGAGAGTTGTATGTATAGGTGTAGCCGATTTTCGTGATGAGGAGGTCTTCGTAGTTGTAGCGGAGAATGGCGTTCTGTTGCCCGATTGCATCGAGGTATTGTTGGCGAAATCGGGGCGAAATCCATGGCATGTTGATGTAGTTGATTTCAAGCAAGTCGAAGCGGTGCTGGTCATGGCGGCGTGTGCCTTGCCATCGGTAGCGCCATGCTGCGGTGAGGACGCGACGGTTGAATTCGGGGCGGTCCTGATGGTTGTACTGCAGGGAGATTTCGGATGTGGCGAGGTGGCGTGCGCCGAATTGGCTGCTGGCAAAGGGGAGCAGGAAGGTGGGGAACTGCAGTCGGAGTTCACCGCCCAATTCGACGTAACTGCCTTGTCCTTCGTAGCCTTCCAGTCCGGTGATGGCTTCGTAGGCTCCACGCAATTTGAAGGTGAACACCTCGCTGCCACGCAGAAGATTGCGGTTCTGAATGGATGCCGATGCGGCAGCACCGAGGTCGCCGGCAGAGTTGGTGCCTTCGAGATCGAAGGAGACGGTGCGCGGTTGGGCGCGATGGATGGCGATGTCGCAGTCGAGCGTGTCGGATGTCTGCCGTTGCGTGAGTCGGATGTTGGAGTAGGAGATGGCTTGCAGACGAGTGAAGTTGTTGTACGTCTGGCGGGTTTTGTCTTCGCTGTAGAGTTGTCCGCTGCGGAGGTAGGTGTTGGCGGCGAGCACGTTGCTGCGGAAGTGCTTGGTGTCGCCCGAGTAGGTGATGTTGCCGATGTAGTAAGGTGTGTGCGGTGCGGGCGTGGCGGTGCTGTTTTCGAGATAGAGCGGAATGGTGAGCGTGAGGTCCACTTGGTTGCTTCCGCTGATGGTGTCGGCAACGTAGGTGATGTATTCCTTGTTGAATTTGTAGTAGCCGTTGTTGCGCAGGAACGTGGTGATGCGTGTACGCTCGTCGTTCAGCCGATTGATGTCGAAGGGCATCCCGTTGTTGATGAGCGATGCGGCAGTGTCCGCGCCGCAGAGGATGGTGTGCAACGTCGAGTCGGCGATGTTGCGCTGGATGTTGTGGATGTAGTACCGCTGTCCGGGCGTAACGACGTAATTGAGCGTCAGTTTCTTGTCCTTGATGCGGGGTTGCGGCTCCACCTGCGAATGGATGTATCCGGCATTTGCCAGCACTTGCTGCATGTCGCTCGCTGTGTTGGCCGTGAGGAGCGTGTCGACAATGACGGGTGCTTCGCCGATTTTGCGCAGAAGGCGCGACGTCCACTTGTTGCTCTGTGGTTTTGAAAGCGTGTAGATATGCAGCGGCACTTTCGAACCAAACCATTTGGAATTGGGCGTCTGCCGCACGTAGCTGGGGAGCGCGTAAGGTTTGGTCGTCTTCTTGTCGGTGCTCGTCACTTCGACCTTCTTGAGATAGAGTTCGTCGTCGCCGATGAATTTGTCGACCGAACAGGCGCAGAGCATGTACAGCGACAGAAGCCAGAGTGCAATATGGAAGCGTTGGGTGCGCATAAACGCTGCAAAGGTAGTGTTTTTTTTCGACTTGTAAAAGGTTGTGTTTGCCGTACGA
>JAFLUS010000021.1 GCA_022508685.1 Prevotellaceae bacterium
ATGCAAATTTTTGGGCGGAGCATCGGTGAATTCATGGAAAATGACTATCTTTGCGTCTGTTGTTGTGTGAAACAGGTATAAGGCACAGATGTTTTTATGAAATTTAATTCCATTTTCAAGTCGGTTCTGCTTACGTTCTTTGTGGCAATGACGGGCATGAAGGCTGCGGCGGCAGAATGGTGGCTCGTGGCAGACGGCATCGACACGATGCCGATGGACAGCGTGATTTGCCTTGTCGCATCCGATGATTCCGACCGCATGATGGTGGTCGGAACGGACAGGGTCATCGGCGGAGTTGCCAAAGTGTGGTTCGAAGCATTTGAGGACAGCGCCGTGCCCGAAGTGTGGCAGCAGCGCAGCCATGCGGACGTCGGCATCCTGTATACGGGTGACAGGCTGACGATGAGCGGTCTGCATGCCGATGCCGACGTGCGGATATATGCGGCAAACGGACGGCTGGTGCGTGCCTGCCGCCTGAAGGCGACCGACGGAACGGCGACAATCGGCGTCGGCGACCTTTCGTCGGGGATGTACATTGTGCAGATTGCCGGCACTTCGTTTAAGATGATGAAGAAATAGAAATCCTATCTACCCTCCTATGTCAAGCAGAAGTCAAGTCATCGCATTAGCGATATGGGCAGCCGGCGTGTCGTTGCCCTGTGCAGCCCAGTTCTCTGTCAAGACTGCCGACGGCAACGTGGCGACGGTCGGCGACGGCCGTTTCGTGCGAACGGAAGCAGCGGCATCCGGTTTCAGTTTTGGCGGCATCGACGTTGCAGATATTGCCGAAATCCGTTCGGCTGCCTACGTGCCCAATCCCGATGCGGGTCTGCCCGAAGGGGCTGTGCGGCTGAAACCGGCAGCCATTCTCGACCTCACCGCTGCCGTCGGTGAGAACGAAAGTGCGGTGCGCAACCGCTATTCCTGTGAATATATGCTCAACGTGGCAGGCATTCCCTATTTCGTCACGACGTCGCTGGAGGAGGCGGTCGGCGGTTCGTCGCTGATGGTGCTGACCTCCACTCCGAAATCGTCTACGTTCTCTGCCGAGGACATCGCGCGGCTCAAAGGCTATGTGAGCGACGGCGCACTGCTTTTTGCACCGAACATCGGCAATGTGGCTACTGACGGACTGAAGGAACTCTTCGGCGTGGCGAGCGTTGCCTATTCGACGAAGCAGTCGGGGCGCACGTTGGTGTGGAGCAGCGAACGGCATCCCGAACTATGCTACATCGACGAACCCGAGGAGCAAACCACTGCCATCGGGTCGATTAACGTGGCGTGCCTCACGCCCTCTACCGGCACGGCAATGGGTTATTACAACGGCGATGCTGCAGCCGTCGGCGTGGTGAAAAACACGCTTGGCAATGGTGCATCCTATCTCTTCGGCTGCCAATGGGGCGATGTGGTGCAACGTCCGCAACTGAACAAGGACGCCAATACCAATCGGGGCAGAAGCAACACGTTCGAACCATCGGCAGACATGTATCCGCTGTTCATTCGTGCAGCCTATGCGGCTGCCAATCCCGTCGCAACGTGGAAATACACCGTGCCCGACGGCTACCATGCCGTACTCGTCCCCACCCACGACTGCGATTCACGCACAGCCATGGACGAGATGCACTACATGGCTGACTATGAACAGAGTCTGGGCTTGCGTGCCCACTATTTCCTGACGGTGCACTACTTCCGTCAGCAAGGCTACATGTCGGCATTCTGGAACGACGAAACGCTTCCCGCCATGAAGAACCTGCTGAGGGCCGGCCACACCGTCGGGTCGCACTCCATTTGCCATTATCCCGATTTCGGGTCGTACACGGGGGCGGCACTCGACGCGCATTTCCCGATGAAAGAGTATACGCGGGAGGAATATGCCGCCTATGCCACGCACGACATGAATACGGGCGTTTCATACGGCTCCACGTGGGCAGAACTCGTGCTGTCAAAGCAAATCATGGAAGAAGACCTCGGCGTCCGTGTCCGGGCTTTCCGTTCGGGTCATCTCTGCGTCAACGCCCACATGCCCGAAGCCCACAAGCAGGCCGCATACGACTTTTCGTCGTGCTATACGGCATCGTCCGTGCAGAGCCAGTTCCCTTTCATTCAGCGCATGAACAACGAATGGGACGGCGAGCCCACAGGCACGCTGCAACTGCCGCTCCACTTCTCCGACGTCTTCAGCGGCGAGGCGATGAATGAGGACAATTATCAGGAAAAGGCTCATCTGTGGATTGAACTTTTCAACAAGTTGAAGGGCAATTATGCGTCGTCCATCATCCTCGTCCATCCCAACCGCGAATGGAAAATGACGGCGCAGAAGATACTGGTTGAGGGCATGGACAAGGAGGTCTGCGGCTTGTACAACTTCATCGACTATGGCGACTTCTGGTTAGGTCGCGAACGATTTGACTATGAAAGTTTCGTCGTTCCCGACGACAACAAGGTGATTGTCCGTGCAAAAGCCACCGACATCGCTGCCAATCCCTCTCTCGCCATCACCATCGAGGCGCAGGGGACAGACGTGCCCTCTGTCGTGCTGATTGACGAGGATGGCGTGGAGCATCCGTCGACCTTGTGTCATCTTGACGGCAACCGCCATTTGCTCATTCTCTCCAAGAAGAATTGACAGCGGCAGTTTGCCAGACCGAAAACATTCATTTTCAGCCGTATGTATGCAAAATTCATGCAAAAGTTTTGGCAATGTGGAATATTCTGCTTAACTTTGCGGCGAAATGACAAGGAGGGGCTTTCGAGTTCCTCCTTCTTATTTACAAGTTTTGACGAACAAACGAATATGATTGACAAGCAGAAAGTAAGAGAACTGGCAGAGGAATGGCTCGCAGGCAAGGAGTATTTCCTCGTCGATGCCACTGTAGATGCAGACAACAAGATTACGGTGGAAATCGACCACAAGGACGGTGTTTGGATTGAAGATTGTTGCGAACTGAGCCGATTTATCGAGGCGCATTTCGACCGCGACGAGGAGGATTTTGAACTCGAAGTGGGTTCGGCAGGCATCGGACAGCCGTTCAAAGTGCTGCAGCAGTATCTGAACAATGTGGGGAACGACGTGGAGGTGCTCACTGCCGAAGGACGGAAGTTGGAAGGCGAGTTGCTGGCTGCCGACGCAGACGGATTTGTGGTCGCTGCCGACGAGAAGCAACGTGTGGAAGGCAAGAAGCGTCCCGTGTGGGTGAGTGTGGAGCACCGCTTCGGCTATGCCGACGTGAAGTGGGTGAAGGCAGTCATCGATTTTAAATAAACAAAACAACATAATGGCAACTAAAAAACCTAAGAACAGCGTAAACCTGATAGAGACTTTTCAGGATTTCAAAGAGACAAAGAACATCGACAAGGCAACCCTTGTGAGTGTGATTGAGGATTCGTTCCGCAGCGTATTGCAGAAGGTGTATGGGCACGACGACAATTTCAGCGTCATCGTGAACCCGGAGAAGGGCGACTTCGAAATCTACTGGAACCGCATGGTGGTGCCCGATGGTGAGGTGAAGAACGAAACGGCGGAAATCGCGCTGTCGGAAGCACGCAAGGAAGACCCCGACTACGAAGTGGGCGAGGAATTGAGCCAGAAGGTGAATTTCACGGATTTCGGACGCCGTATGATTTTGAACCTGCGTCAGATGATGGCTGCCAAAATCTTGGAACTGGAGCACGACAATCTTTATAATAAATATGTAGACAAGGTCGGAAGCATCGTTTCGGGCGAGGTTTACCAGATTTGGAAGCGCGAAATGCTGCTGCTCGACGACGAGGGCAACGAATTGCTGCTGCCGAAGACGGAACAAATTCCGGGCGACTTCTTCCGCAAGGGCGATACGGCTCGTGCCATCGTGCTGCGCGTGGACAACCAGAACAACAATCCGAAAATCATCCTTTCGCGCACTGCTCCCGAATTCTTGCAGCGACTGCTTGAAAACGAAGTGCCGGAAATCAACGATGGCCTCATCACCATCCGCAAGATTGCCCGCATCCCGGGCGAACGTGCGAAGATTGCCGTCGAAAGTTACAACGAACGCATTGACCCGGTCGGAGCCTGCGTCGGCGTGAAAGGTAGCCGCATCCACGGCATCGTGCGCGAACTGCATAACGAAAACATTGACGTCATCAACTATACGAGCAACATCAAACTCTTCATTCAGCGTGCGCTGAGTCCGGCTCGCGTCTCTTCCATCACCCTCGACGAGGATGCCAAGAAGGCGGAAGTGTATCTGCAGCCCGACCAAGTCTCGCTGGCGATTGGTAAGAATGGTCACAACATCAAGTTGGCATCTATGCTGACGGGATACACCATTGACGTATTCCGCGAAATCAACGACGAGGACGTTGACAACGAAGACATCTATCTCGACGAATTCAAGGACGAAATCGACGAATGGATTATCGAAGCCATCAAGGCGCTCGGTCTCGACACTGCGAAAGCCGTGCTCAACGCCCCGCGCGAAATGCTCATTGAGAAGGCCGATTTGGAAGAGAGCACCGTCGACGAAGTGCTCAACATCCTGCGTGCCGAATTCGAAGAGTAAATCCATACACATAACGTATTAAAAATCTCCATTCAACAATATGCCAGTAAGACTAAATAAAGCATTAAAAGAACTGAACGTAGGAATCAACACCGTGGCTGAATTCCTGCAAAAGAAGGGCAAGGCGCTCGAAGATGCCAGCCCCAATGCGAAACTCACGGATGAGCAGTACGACCTGCTTATGGGTGCTTTTGGCGCTGACAAGAACAAGCACGACGAAATCCAGCAGAACATCAAGCAACGCAAGGAACGCGAACAGAAGGAACGTGACGAGCGTCGCGAGAAGGAACGTCGTGAGAAGGAAAAGAGCAAGGAAGTATTCCGCACGGCGAACGAACCCAAGCAGCAGTTCAAGGTGGTCGGCAACATCAACGACGTCATGCCGAAGAAACCGGCAGAACCTGCCAAGACCGAAGCGGATGTGCCTGTCACTCCCGCAGTGGAGGTGAAGCCCGAACCACCGGTGGTCGAGACACCTGCTCCCACGAAGCCCGAACCGCAACCCGAGGTGGCAGTGGCCGTGGAAACGCCTGTCAAGCAGGAAGAAACGCCCGCAGTTGCACCCGAACCCGCCAAGACGGAGGAAGAAGCACCTGCAGCCGAAGTGAAGAAGGAGGCGGAAACGAAACCTGCGAAGAACAAAGTCGTAGGCACCGTTTCGGAAGACGGCATTTTCCGTATGGAAACACCCAATCCGGGCGTGCAGTTCAAGCAAGTCGGCTTCATTGACCTCTCCAACATCAACTCCAAGACGCGTCCCGACAAAAAGACCAAGGCTGAACGCCGCAAGGAACGCGAAGAGAAGGAACAGGCTGCCAAGGCTGCTGCGGCAGGCACGGAAGGCGGAAAGAAGAAAAAACGCAACCGCATCAACAAGGAGCGCGTCGACGTGACCGCCGCTGCCAACCAGCCGCAAGGCAATCAGAAGGGCAAGGGCAACACTGCGCAGCAACAGGCTCCTCAAGGCAGCGGAAAGAAGAAGAGCAAGAAGAAGAATGCACCGGCAAAGCAGCCTGAACTGACCGACGAGGAAATCTCGAAGCAGGTGAAGGAAACGCTTGCTCGCCTCACGTCCAAGCAGATGAAGAAAGGCGTGAAATACCGCAAGGACAAGCGCGACGCCATTCATCATCGTATGGAAGAGGAAGAAGCAGCCGAAAGTGCAGAAAGCAAGGTGCTGAAACTGACGGAATTCGTCACCGCCAACGAGTTGGCAACGATGATGGACGTGCCCGTGACGAAAGTCATCGGTACCTGTATGGCCATCGGCATGATGGTGTCTATCAACCAGCGTCTGGATGCGGAAACCATCAATATCGTTGCCGAAGAATTCGGCTACACCACCACCTACGTCAGCGAAGACGTGTCGAACGCCATCGTTGAGGAAGAGGACAAGGAAGAAGACCTCGTTCCACGCGCTCCTATCATCACGGTGATGGGTCACGTCGACCATGGTAAGACGTCGTTGCTCGACTACATCCGCAAGACGAACGTCATTGCCGGCGAGGCGGGCGGCATCACGCAGCACATCGGTGCATACAACGTGAAGATGAAGGACGGACGTCGCATCACCTTCCTCGACACGCCGGGTCACGAAGCCTTCACCGCCATGCGTGCCCGTGGTGCGAAGGTAACCGACATCGCCATCATCATCATCGCTGCCGACGACGACATCATGCCGCAGACGCGCGAGGCCATCAGCCACGCCGTGGCAGCCAACGTGCCGATGGTGTTCGCCATTAACAAGATAGACAAGCCGGGTGCAAATCCCGAAAAGATAAAGGAACAACTCGCTGCGATGAACTACCTCGTCGAGGACTGGGGCGGCAAGTATCAGAGTCAGGACATTGCAGCCAAGCAAGGTCTGAATGTCGATGCGCTGATGGAGAAAGTGCTGCTCGAAGCCGAGTTGCTCGACCTCAAGGCCAATCCCAACCGCAAGGCAACCGGTTCGGTCATCGAATCGTCGCTCGACAAAGGTCGCGGCTACGTGGCTACGGTGCTTGTGCAGAATGGTACGTTGCGCCAAGGCGACGTCGTGCTGGCAGGAACCAACTGGGGTAAGATTAAGGCGATGTTCAACGAACGCGGTCAGCGCATCAAGGAGACGTTGCCCGGCGAACCGGCATTGATTCTCGGTCTGAACGGCGCACCGACTGCCGGCGACACGTTCCACGTGCTCGACACCGAGCAGGAGGCACGCGAACTGGCTACGAAGCGCGAGCAACTGAAGCGCGAGCAAGGCATCCGCACGACGAAGCGCAAGGGTCTGGAAGACATTGCGCACGACATTGCCGTGGGTGGCGTGCAAGACCTCAACCTCATCGTCAAGGGCGACGTCGACGGCTCTATCGAAGCACTCAGCGACTCGCTCATCAAACTTTCGACGGAGAAAATCAAGGTCAACGTCATCTACAAGGCGGTCGGTCAGATTAGCGAGAGCGATGTCGACCTTGCCAAGGCGAGCGACGCCATCATCATCGGTTTCCAAGTGCGTCCGTCGCAGCCTGCACGCCGGTTGGCAGAGCAGGAAGGCGTGGACATTCGTCTCTACTCTATCATCTACGACACCATCGAAGAGGTGAAGAGCGCAATGGAAGGAATGCTTGCACCCGAAATCAAGGAAGAGTACTCAGGTACGGCAGAAGTGCGCCAAGTGTACAAGATTACGAAGGTCGGTACGGTGGCAGGTGCGTTTGTCACCGACGGAAAAATCCACCGTTCGGACAAGATTCGCGTCATTCGCGACGGCATCGTGGTACACACGGCGGACATCAATGCGCTCAAGCGTTTCAAGGACGACGTGAAGGAGGTTTCCAACAACTTCGACTGCGGTATTTCGCTCGTCAACTACAACGATTTGCGCGAAGGCGACGTGCTGGAAGCATTTGCTGAAGTGGAAGTGAAGCAGAAACTCTGATGGATACACTCATTATCATTGTCATGCTTGTAGGCGCCTTGGTTGGCTACATTCAGGGTGCCTTCAAGATGTTGGCAAACGTAGTAGGACTGGCAGTGGGCATCTATGTCGCTGCCATTCTTTACAACTGCTATGCCGACGACGTGGCAGCGCAGACCGGTGCACCCGTCGAGTTTGCACAGACGGTGGTGTTCCTGCTCATTGCCATCATCGTCCCCGTCGTGCTGGGATGGGTGGCATCGCTGCTCACCCGTTTTCTCAAGACCATCCACCTCAATTGCCTCAACCGCATGGCAGGTGCCGTCGTCGGCATCGTAGGCTATGGGTTGTTGCTCAGTTTCGTGCTCAATCTGCTCGATTTCCGCAAGAGCAACGCCGGACTCAATCCCGAATTGCTCGGACAGCGCAGCGAGATGTACTACAACGTGAAGCACGCCATTCAGCCTGCGTTGCCCGACGTGCTCATCGTTACCGACTCGACGGAGGTTGCCAATGGCGCAACGCCTCGCGACGGCATCCGCTCGCAGTTGCCGTTTTAGTGGAATTTGAGCGATTTTTAATTTGGCTGAAATATAACAAGTTACAATGTGTCGAAATTCGTCAGAAATTCGTCAGTGTCACAAGTTACTGACGGATGATTCGACCCTCAAAAACTATGTCTTACCAAGACCCGAATAGCATATCGCAACCGCTCACGAACAATGCCGATGCGTCGACTGCCAAGCCGTCGAACGACTTTGTACGACGTGTGGCTGAGGAGAAGTACAAATTCGGCTTCACCACCGACGTGCAGACGGAAATCATCGACAAGGGACTGAACGAAGACGTCGTGCGGCTCATCTCTGCCAAGAAGGGCGAGCCCGACTGGCTGCTCGAGTTCCGTCTGCAGGCCTTCCGCTACTGGCAGACGCAGTCGCAGCCGTCGTGGGGACACCTCCGCATGCCCGACATCGACTATCAGGCGATTTCCTACTATGCCGACCCCACGCGCCGGAAGGACGGCCCGAAGTCGACCGACGAAATCGACCCCGAACTGATGAAGACGTTCGACAAACTGGGCATTCCGCTCGAAGAACGCCTTGCGCTCAGCGGCACGGCTGTCGATGCGGTGATGGACTCCGTCTCCGTCAAGACCACCTTCAAGGAGCGGCTTGCCGAAAAGAACATCATCTTCTGCTCCATCAGCGAAGCCGTGAAGGAATATCCCGACCTCGTGCGCCAATATCTCGGCTCCGTCGTGCCCTATCGCGACAACTACTTTGCCGCCCTCAACTCGGCAGTGTTCAGCGACGGCTCCTTCGTCTACATTCCCAAGAACACGCGCTGCCCGATGGAACTCTCCACCTACTTCCGCATCAACGCACGCAACACGGGGCAGTTCGAGCGCACGCTCATCGTCTGCGACGCCGGCAGTTACGTTTCCTACCTCGAAGGCTGCACCGCCCCCATGCGTGACGAAAACCAACTCCATGCCGCGATTGTCGAAATCGTCGTGATGGACGACGCCGAAGTGAAATACTCCACCGTGCAGAACTGGTATCCGGGCGATGCCGAAGGCCGTGGCGGCGTGCTCAACCTCGTCACCAAACGCGGACACCTGCGTGGCGCCAACAGCAAATTGTCGTGGACGCAAGTGGAGACGGGCTCTGCCATTACGTGGAAATACCCGTCGTGCGTGCTCAGTGGCGACAACTCGCAAGCGGAATTCTACTCCGTAGCCGTCACCAACAACTATCAGCAGGCCGACACCGGCACCAAGATGATACACCTCGGTCGCAACACGCGCTCCACGATTATCTCCAAAGGCATCAGCGCCGGACACAGCGAAAACTCCTATCGCGGACTCGTCCGCATCGGACACCACGCCGACGGCGCACGCAACTATTCGTCGTGCGACTCGCTCCTGCTCGGCGACCGCTGCGGAGCCCACACGTTCCCCTACATGGACGTGCACAACAACACCGCCACCGTGGAACACGAGGCAACGACTTCGAAAATCAGTGAAGACCAACTCCTCTACTGCAACCAGCGCGGCATCTCCACCGAAGAAGCCGTAGGACTCATCGTCAACGGCTACGCCAAGGACGTCATCAACAAACTGCCGATGGAATTTGCCGTCGAAGCACAGAAACTGCTGAGCGTATCGCTCGAAGGAACAGTAGGATAAACACCCCAACCGTATATGTTAGAAATCAAGAATCTCCACGCCACAGTGGCAGGAAAAGAAATATTGAAAGGCGTCAACCTCACCATTCGCGATGGCGAAATCCACGCCCTCATGGGAACGAACGGCGCAGGCAAGAGCACGCTGTCGAACGTCATCGTCGGTCATCCCGCCTACGAAGTGACCGAAGGCAGCATCACCTTCAACGGCCAAGACCTCTTGGCAATGAAGACGGAGGAACGTGCCCACGCCGGCATCTTCATGTCCTTTCAGCAGCCCATCGAAATTCCGGGCGTCAGCATGACCAACTTCATGCGTGCAGCCGTCAATGCCCGCTATCAGGCACTCGGCCGCGAACCGCTGAAATCGACGGATTTCCTCAAACTGATGCGCGAAAAGCGTGCCCTCGTCGGCATCGACAACAAACTCGTGAACCGCAGCGTGAACGAGGGTTTCAGCGGCGGTGAGAAGAAGCGCAACGAAATCTTCCAGATGGCGATGCTCGAACCCACGTTCTGCATTCTCGACGAAACGGACTCGGGACTCGATGTCGACGCACTCCGCATCGTGGCAGAAGGTTTCAACAAACTGCGGACGGCAGAAACGTCGGCACTCGTCATCACCCACTATCAGCGTCTGCTCGACTACATCCGCCCCGACGTCGTACACGTGCTGCTTGGCGGCCGCATCGTCAAGACCGAAGGGCCGGAACTGGCGCAGAAGATTGAAGAACAAGGCTTTGACTGGATAAAGGAGGAACAGGATGCGTAGTGAGCAGCAGTACATCGACCTTTATGAGACGCAGCGCGACCTCATCTGCCGACACAGCGTGCCGGTGCTGAACGACGCGCGTGCAGCCGCTTTCGCCGCGTTCTCCCGACAGGGTTTCCCGACGCAGAAGGTGGAGCGCTACAAATATACGGACGTGGCAGCAGCGTTCGCACCCGACTACGGCGTCAATCTCGCCCGCGTGAACATTCCCGTCAATCCGCGCGAAATCTTCACGTGCGACGTGCCCAACCTTTCCACCCAGACGGCATACATCGTCAACGACAGCCCTGCGTTCGAACCGACGCCGTTCGCCTGCTCGTTTGCACAGGCTGCGAAAGACTGTCCCCACATTCTGGAGCAATACTACAACCGCTTGGCTGCCACGTCGGACGATGCCATTGCTGCCCTCAACACGATGCTCGCACAGGACGGACTCCTCGTCTACGTGCCGCGTCAGCAGCGCATGGAACGTCCGTTGCAAATCGTCAACATCTTGCGGTCAGGCGTGCCCACGATGGTCAACCGTCGCGTGCTCATCGTGCTCGAAGAAGGTGCCGACGCCACGTTGCTGTGCTGCGACCACGCGATGGACAACGTGGACTTTCTCACCACGCAGGTCGTCGAAATCTTCTGCGGTGCAAACGCCCGTCTTGACATGTACGAACTGGAAGAGACGCACACGCTCTGCCGTCGCTTCTCCAATGTCTACATCCATGCCGACCGCAACGCCAACGTGTCGCACAACAGCATCACGCTCTACAACGGACAGACGCGCAACACCACCGACGTGCACTTGCAAGGCGAATATGCCGAAGTGACGCTCAACGGCTGCGTCGTCGCCGACAAGAACCAGCGCGTCGACAACAATACACTCATCGACCACGCAGTGGGGCATTGCACCTCGCACGAACTCTACAAATACGTCGTCGACGACACGGCAGTCGGAGCCTTCGCAGGTAAAATCCTCGTTCGTCCCGACGCACAGAAGACGGCTTCGACGGAAACGAACGCCAACCTCTGCGCTTCGCCCGATGCACGGGTCTACACGCAGCCGATGCTCGAAATCTATGCCGACGACGTGAAATGCTCGCACGGCAGCACAGTGGGTGTGCTCGACGAAGCCTCCCTGTTCTACATGCGCCAACGCGGCATCGACGAAGCCGAAGCACGCATGCTGCTCAAATTCGCCTTCATCGGTCAGGTCATCGACGAAATCCGTCTACAGCCCCTGCGCGACCGCCTCCACCATTTGGTCGAAAAACGCTTCAGGGGCGAACTCAATAAATGCACCGGTTGTGCACTATGCAAGTAATATGCTGAACGTAACAGACATCCGAGCCGACTTCCCCATTCTCTCCCGCGAAGTCTACGGCAGACCGCTCGTCTATCTCGACAACGCCGCCACCACGCAGAAACCCCGTTGCGTGGTCGAAGCCATTGCCGACGAGTACTACAACGTCAACGCCAACGTGCATCGTGGCGTGCACTTCCTTTCGCAGCAAGCCACCGACCTCCACGAAGCCGCACGCGAAACCGTCCGCCGCTTCATCAACGCACGCACCACGTCGGAAATCATCTTCACGCGCGGCACCACCGAAAGCATCAACCTCCTCGCCTATAGTTTCGGCGAAGCCTTCTGCCGCGAAGGCGACGAAATCCTCCTCTCCACCGTCGAGCACCACAGCAACATCGTGCCGTGGCAACTCATGGCAGAACGCAAGGGACTGCACCTGCGCGTCATCCCCATCGACGACGACGGACATCTCGACCTCGAAGCCTGCGACACCCTCCTCCAGTCAGGCAAAGTGCGCATCGTCTGCGTCAGTCACGTCAGCAACGTGCTCGGAATGGAAAACCCCATACCCCAAATCGTGCGTATGGCACACCGTCACGACATCCCCGTCCTCGTCGACGGCGCACAGTCCACACCCCACTTTGCCGTCGACGTGCAAGCCCTCGACTGCGACTTCTTCGCCTTCAGCGGACACAAAGCCTACGGCCCCACCGGCGTCGGCGTGCTCTACGGCAAGGAACGATGGCTGGAGCAACTGCCGCCCTACCAAGGCGGAGGCGAAATGATAAGCAGCGTCACCTTCGAGCACACCACCTACAATACCCTTCCTTACAAGTTCGAAGCCGGCACGCCCGACTACGTCGGCACCCACTCCCTCGCCGTCGCCCTCGACTACCTCACCGCCCTCGGCATGGACCGCATCGCCGCCTACGAACAATCCGTCGGACAGCACGCTCTGCAGCAACTCCGCACCCTCGACGGCATCACCATCTACGGACAACCCCTCGGCAGCGTCATCTCCTTCAACCTCGACGGCATCCACCACCTCGACGTCGGCACGCTGCTCGACCGCCTCGGCATCGCCGTCCGCACCGGCCACCACTGTGCCGAACCCCTCATGCGCCGCCTCGGCGTCGAAGGCACCGTCCGCGCCTCCTTCTCCTTCTACAACACCTTCGACGAAGCCGACTCCCTCGTCGCTGCCCTCCGCCGCGTGCAGCAGATGTTCT
>JAFLUS010000210.1 GCA_022508685.1 Prevotellaceae bacterium
CGTTGGCAGATGCTGCGTGGGAAGGCTGACAAGGCATTCACTACGTTGAGTCGCATCGGTGGCGAAGCGTATGCACGGGACGAACAAGACAGCATCTGCCGTGCTGCCGAGCAGGAACAGAGGAACGCAACGAAGGGCGGTGGTATACGGACACTCTTTTCGCGCAGATATGCGGCAGTGCTGACGCTTGGTATCGTCATAGCCGTGTTCCAACAATGGTGTGGCACGAATGTGATTTTCAACTATGCGCAGGAGATTTTTTCGGCTGCAGGATATAGCGTGGGTGACGTGTTGTTCAACATCGTGATTACGGGCATAGCCAATGTGCTGTTCACGTTCGTTGCCTTGTATGCGGTTGACCGTTGGGGGCGTCGCTCGCTGATGTTGTTCGGTGCAGGTGGGCTCGGACTGATTTATGTTGTGCTTGGCACTTGCTATTACTTGCATCTGACGGGATTTTTCATGGTTGTGCTTGTGGTGGCGGCGATTGCGTGCTATGCCATGTCGCTTGGCCCCGTGACGTGGGTGCTGCTCTCCGAACTCTTCCCAACAAGAGTGCGTGGCGTGGCAATGGCTACCTGCACGTTTGCTCTATGGACGGGATGCACGACGCTGACTTTTTCGTTTCCTACCCTGAACAATTCGTTGGGAAGCAGCGGCACGTTCTGGCTGTATGCAGTCATCTGCATCACTGGACTGGTCTACTTCATTTGCCGATTGCCGGAAACAAAGGGAAAGAGCCTTGAAGAGATTGAAAGAATGACATTCTAACACATACATCATATTATATCATATATATGGTTAAAGCATGGAAAGAGCAGGTCGTCATTCCGACCTACGAAGTGGGGACGCCCGAAAAGGCGCCAATGTTTTTAGAGAAACGTGTTTATCAAGGTTCCAGCGGTGTGGTCTATCCCTATCCGGTCATTGAGCATATTGCTGACGAAAAGACGGACAAGGAATATCAGGCAGTGTTCATTGAAAACGAATACATCAAAGTGATGATTTTGCCCGAACTGGGTGGCAGGGTGCAGATGGCATACGACAAGATTGCCAATCGTCACTTTGTCTATTACAATCGTGTCATCAAGCCGGCATTGGTAGGTTTGGCAGGCCCTTGGATTTCGGGAGGCATCGAATTCAATTGGCCGCAGCATCACCGCCCTTCGACCTATCTGCCTGTTGATTGCACCATCGAGGAGTTTCCCGACGGGTCGGTGACGGTGTGGGTGAGCGAGATGGAGCAGATGTTCCATCAGAAGGGTATGGCAGGCTTCACGCTGCGACCCGGTTGTGCGAGATTGGAAATTCAGGCGAAACTGTACAACCGCACCGATGTGCCGCAGACGTTCCTGTGGTGGGCCAATCCTGCGGTGGCGGTGAACGACCACTATCAGAGTGTATTCCCTCCTGACATCAATGCAGTCTTCGACCACGGCAAACGCGATGTGTCAAGTTTTCCGATTGCGACAGGCACATACTATAAGATGGACTATTCGGCAGGTGTCGACATCTCTAACTATAAGAACATCAAAGTTCCGACGTCGTATATGGCCGTCAATTCCCGCTTCGACTTCGAGGGAGGCTATGAGAACGACACACAGGCTGGTATGCTGCACGTGGCAAGCCACCACGTTTCGCCGGGCAAGAAGCAATGGACATGGGGCAATGGCGATTTCGGGCGTGCATGGGACAGAAATCTGACTGACGAGGATGGCCCTTACATCGAATTGATGGCAGGTGTATATACCGAAAACCAACCCGATTTTGCTTGGCTTCAGCCATACGAAGAAAAACATTTCACCCAGTACTTCTTCCCTTATAGGGAGTTGGGCATCGTGAAGAACGCCACGAAGGACTTGGTGATGAATATTGAAGAAGCAGGAGAAGGGAAGGTATGTTTCAAAGTCTTTGCCACCCGACAGATGGAAGTGACCATTACGCTGCGTGCCAAGGGTGGAGAAGTGCTGTATCAGCAGTTGCGCAACATTTCGCCCGAACGGATAGTGTGTGAGACGATGGCGACCGATGGCTTCGCCCTTTCTGATTTGTACTTTTCCGTCAGCGACGGCAAACGCGTGGTGCTCGATTGGCAGGCAGAGCCCGACGAAGTGAAGCCCATTCCCGATGCTGCACGAGCAGCCCTGCAACCCGATGAAATCAAGACCGTCGAGCAACTCTATCTGACAGGACTGCATTTGGAACAATACCGCCACGCCACATTCAACCCTGTGGTGTATTACGAAGAGGCACTGCGACGCTCTCCGGATGATACACGATGCAACAACGCATTAGGTCTGTGGTATTTGCGACACGGACGATTTGACCGCGCAGAGCAATATCTGCTGCACGCAGTCCGCATCCTGCAACGACTGAATGCCAACCCCTACGACGGCGAGCCGATATACAACCTCGGTCTTGCATTAAAGTATCAAGGTCGCTATGACGAGGCATACGCGCGTTTCGCCAAGGCGTGCTGGAATGCGGCTTGGCAAGATGCAGGCTATTTCAATTGTGCCCAAATTGCCCTGATGCAAGGCAACCCCGAACAGGCATTGGAAGATGTCGATAATGCCTTGGTGCGTAATGCTGCCCATCACAAGGCACGGACGCTGAAGGCAGAAGTGCTCAGGGTGCTGAACCGCGATGCGGAGGCATTGCAACTGATTAACGAATCGCTTTCCCTCGACCGCTTCAACTACGGAGTGATGTGGGTAAAATATCTTCTGACACACGACACTTCCGTTTTGCAGCAATTGACGGAACTGCTGCACGACAATCCTCACAACTACGACGAGACGGCTTTGGATTTCGTGGCGATGGGTCGTTACGAAGAGGCAATCTTGCTTTGGCAACAAGCCATTGCCCGCCATGCCGTTACACCGATGACATACTATTATATGGCTTATGCCATGCACATGGGCAACATGGGCAACTCCCAACAAGCATTGGAGCACGCCATTCAGATGCCGTTGGACTACTGCTTCCCCAATCGTTTGGAGGCTATACTTGCACTTGAATATGCACGAACAGCCATGCCTGACAACGGGGCGGCATACTATTTATTGGGCATTCTCTATTATGACAAGCGACAATACGACCTTGCCATTGTCCTGTGGGAACAGGCGGCAGAGCGCATGCCCGACTATCCGATGGTGTGGCGCAACCTCGCCTTGGCACGATTCAACAAGCAGGGCGATGCGCAGTCAGCCATCGACTATATGGAACGTGCTTTCGCACTCGACACTACCGATGCTCGCATGCTGATGGAACTCGACCAACTCCACAAACGTCTGCATGCTCCCCATGCCGACCGTCTGGCACGATTTGAACGTTACCCTGAACTCGTGAAGCAACGCGACGACCTCATTCTGGAACACGCCACGCTGCTCAATCGTCTCTGTCGCTACGAACAGGCAAAGACACTCATCGACAGCCATCAGTTCCACCCATGGGAAGGAGGAGAAGGTAAAGTGCCGACGCAGTATCAGTTCTGCCGCACGGAATTGGCAAAGCAAGCATTGGCACATCACGATTACGCCCTCGCCGCTACACTCTTGGAAGAATGTCTTTCCTATCCGCCACACCTTGGCGAAGGCAAATTGCATGGTGCGCAGGAGAACGACTTTTATTATCTTCTCGGGCTGGCATACGATGGTATGGGCGACACCGACAAGGCTCGCACTTCGTGGGAACGTGCTGCTACGGGAAATGCTGAACCCGCGCCTGCCTTGTACTACAACGATGCCAAACCCGACAAAATCTTCTATCAAGGTATGGCGCTTCAGCGTCTCGGTCGCACCGATGAAGCCCGAAGCCGTTTCCACGCGCTGCTCATTTTTGGCGAAAAGCATCTTTTCGACCGCGTCACGATGGATTACTTTGCCGTCTCTCTTCCCGATTTGCTCATTTGGGACGATGACCTTCAACTACGGAACACCGTGCATTGCAACTACATGATGGCGCTCGGGCACTACGGCTTAGGAAACACGGAAAAGGCGAAACGCTACCTTTCTGCCGCACAGCAGATAGACCATGACCATTGCGGAATGTTGGCTTTTGCCAATCTGATAGACCTCAAAACGACTCTATGAAACTTCCACTCAACTATGCAAATTGGAAAAATGCTTTT
>JAFLUS010000211.1 GCA_022508685.1 Prevotellaceae bacterium
AACTTTAATCGTAGAAATTCCAACTGATGCCCATGTGGAGGCCGGCGGGGTTCATGGGATAGAGGGGTGCCCAGAAATAGGGTTTGTCGCCTTGGTTGATGTGGTAGTACTGGATGTAGAAGCGGCAACGCTTGAGGTGGAGGTTGGCGTATGCGCTGATGAGGGGATAGTTGCCGATTTGGCGACGGATGTTGCTGCTTTGGGTGACGAACTGACCGATAGCGGGTGAATAGTCGGGAACGTAATATTTGGTGAAATACGTCATGTCGGCACCGACTTCGGTGCTGAGCACCTTGGCAATCTTGAAGGCGATGTAGAAGTTGTGGTGCGTGGTGAGCGTGGGCAGCGGCAGCACATCGCTGTGGGAGGTGGTTTGATAGGTTACGTCGTTGTCGAGATGAAAGATGCCAAGCCGGAAGTTCTGCTGCAGTCGCAGGGCGAGCACGTGGATGTTTTCGTTGTACTGACGCGCTTGCACTTGATGGCTGACGTGAGCGTCGGCTGCGGTTGCGGCATCGTTGCCGTCGTCAGGAGTGGCGGTGTGGATAGTGGCGACGTCGGCAAAGTAGGCGTAGTTCTTGAGGGTGGAGACGGTGAAATGCAGACGTGTCTGCGTGCGTGGCAAGGTGACGTGGGCGGCGAGCGTGGTGTTGGTAACCGGACGCATGCTGTTGTCCCACCATGCGTAGGTGGAATGATGGTGGTCGTAGTAGAAGTTGGGCGCCTGTCGGGCGAACATTCCTTCGAGTGCAATGGCGGCGGTGTCGCCGGCTATGGGCAGATGAAGGTCGGTCTGTCCGCTGACGTTGAGGTCGGCTATGTTATCGCCGGCAACGACGAGTTGGGCTTGGGCGTTGTAGTTGAAGCGAGTGCCTTGCGTGCGGATGAGTTGTCCGCCGAGGAGGACGTCGTTTTCGGTGTAGCGGGCTTGCGTGCTGCGGCTGATGGTGGGAATGGTGTCGGGCATCAGGTGGCGGCGGTGGCGGTAGCCGAGATAGGCGGAGAGGGAGGCTACGGCATACTTGTTGAAGCCTTCGTTGAGGGTGAGTCCGACGAGGTTCTGCATTTCCACCATGCTGTTGCGGTCGTTCACGCGTGCGAAGGGAAGGTAGGTGTTGGTGTAGTAGTCGGTGGGTGTGGACGACGTCGTGCGGTAGGTGCGTCGGTGGTTTTCGTAGGTGAAGGTGTGGAAGGCGTGGGCGACGGGCACGAATACGTCTTTGGTGGTTGCGGAATCGACTTCGACGGTTTGGGTGAAACCGACGTGGTAGCGGTGGTTGAGGAAGATGAGGTCGTGCTCTTGGTTGACGAAGTGTCCGCTGAGGTTGGTGGGAATGTCTTTGGAGCCGTAACTGCGGGAGAGCACTTCGGGATTGGTGATGTAGATTTCGTCTTCGATACCGCCGTTCTCGCTCTGCTTGATGTAGTTGTGGGTGTAGCGCAGATGAAGGTCGTAGCGGTCGCCGATGTAGGAGGCGAAGAAGGTGCCGCCCATGAGCGAGGTGGACTGGTTGTCGTAGTAGCCTTGCCCGTACATGTAGTCGAAGATGCCGCCGAAGTTGATGCGCTTGCCGGCATTGTTGGTGTAGGTTGCGCGGAAGTGGTCGTCGCCGGTCTGCTTGGAGCCGCACCAGTTGTAGGTGAGGTTCATGTAGGGCGACTTGGTGTTGTAGAAGCGGAAGCGGTCGTTGGAGATGACGAATTGGTCTAACGGCTGCACGTAGATGAATTCGTCCCAGTTACGGCGGTCGGCAAAGATGCGCGAAAGGCGTGGCAGACCGATGTTGGCGAGTGTGGTGTATTCGCCGATGATGCCTTCGGGATGGTCGCTGTTCTGAAACAAATGGTGAATGGTGTCGACGTGAATGGCTGTACGGTTGCCGAAAATGGGGTCTACCGTCCATGCGTAGACTTCGGCGGGAACGACCTTCTTGGTTTTCTTGTCCGTTTCGTCGTAGGTGCTGTCGGGGTCGATGCCGAAGTCCTGTCCGGTGTTGGTTTCCAGTTCACGCACGATGCGCTGTGCCTCGACGCGAGGCACGGCAACGAACAGAAGGAGGAGCAATATATACGGGTATCGCTTCATGCACAGAAATCAGAACATAAACCGGAGGACGAACTCGACGACCTTGAGCAGCAGTGCACCAAATCCGACGCAGAAGAAGGCTGTGCGGTCGTTGGGCAACAGGATGTACAGAAGAATGGTCGCTGCGAACGCCAGCAGGAACAGGGTGTTGAGGATGGTGCGGATGCGCTGCATGCGTTCGCGCTTCTGCGTGCGTTCGCTGTCGGTCTTGCGCCGGCGTCGCTTCCCTTTCTCCTGTTCAAGCGCTTCGGCAATGATTTTGTCGATGTCGTCGGTCTTGAGACTGCCCATGGGAAATTAGTTGGCAAAATTGTGGAGCACTTCGCCGATTTCGTGGAAGAGTTGGTCGGCAAGGTCGCAAGTCTTGATGCGGAATTTAGCCACGTTGTGCAGCAGTTCGCCCTTCTTGTTGAAGGCTTCCTTGTCGGTAATCCAGTCTTCGGCAAGGATACGTTCGGGCGTCTCGACGAGGTTGTAGACGTAGACGATGTTGCTGAGGACGGCGTCGATGCGGTCTTTGCCAATATGGAGCGTGAGCGTGTAGTGCACCTTGGTGGCATCGCGGGCGAGCGTCTTGTTGGTGAATACGAGTTCTTCGTCGGCTTGGCAGACGATGGTCGTGTCGTCGGGCTGCGTCACTTTGGAATACTCAAAATTCTTGTAGTAGCCGGCATCGCTCCATTCGCCCTGCTGCGTCAGCGGCATGTAGCGGAGGTCTGCCCACTGACGGAGTGCCATGAGGGCTGCACCCTGCGTGTAGTCAGACGCAGTGACGCGGTAAGTGTGGGAGAACGTAACCTTTCCGTCTGCTTCGGGCACGGCTCCTGCCATATATTCCTGACGCTCCTTGCGTCCCTTGAATTCCTTCTTGCTGAACAAGCCCTGTGCCTCCATGTCGGAGATGCCGACGAGGGCGAGCAGCATGGTGAGGATAAATGCTGTTTTCTTCATGTCGCTATGAGGTTTTAATTTAGATAAGCGGTGCGAAGTTACGGATTTTTTTCCGAAGTGACGTGCTTTGCCGCCTACTTTTCACATTCTTTAGTCTTTGCCTCGTTCCACAGCGCGTCCATTTCGTCGAGCGTCATGTCGTTCAGTTGCCGTCCCTGTGCAAGGGTCTGCTGCTCCACGTAGTTAAATCGTCGGATGAATTTCTGCGTCGTGCGTTCGAGCGCATTGTCAGGGTTGATGTGGTAAAGACGGGCTGCGTTGATGAGGGAGAACATCACATCGCCAAACTCGTCAGTCGCGTGTTCCTCATCCATGTCGGCAACGGCTGACTCGAACTCGGCAATTTCTTCCTTCACCTTCTTCCACACATCCTCGCGCTGTTGCCAGTCGAAACCGACGTTGCGCGCCTTGTCCTGCACGCGATATGCCTTGACCAATGCGGGCAGCGCGTCGGGCACACCGCCGAGGACGGTTTTCTTGCGAGCGGCTTTCTCCTTGAGTTTCAGTTGTTCCCACGATTTCAGCACGTCGCCGGCCGTTTCGGCAACGGCATCGCCATAGACGTGGGGATGACGATAGATGAGTTTGTCGCTCTCCTTGTTGCATACGTCCGCCATGTCGAAACGTCCTTGCTCTTCGCCGATGCGGGAATAGAAAATCATGTGCATCAGCACGTCGCCCACTTCCTCGCAGATGTTGGCTGCATCGTCCTTCACCAGCGCGTCGCACAGTTCGTAAGTTTCCTCAATCGTGTTGGGACGCAGACTTTCGTTCGTCTGCTTGCGGTCCCACGGGCATTTCTCTCGCAACGTGTCGAGCACGTCCAACAGGCGACCGAACGCCTCCAGTTTTTCTTCTCTTGTATGCATATTGATGTATCGTTTTAATCCGGTGGATTGGAAAAAGTGTTCAAAGTTATAACAAATTTCAGATAATCAGCCATTTTATCCAAAATATTTTTTCTGCGCGACGCAAACTGCTCCCTGATGCGTGCCCTATGCGTGTATATAACATAAGGTACGCGCGTGCGCGAAGAGGCGACGAAAAGTTGTTCTGTCGGCAACGCAAATGTTGGAAAAGAAGGAAATT
>JAFLUS010000212.1 GCA_022508685.1 Prevotellaceae bacterium
GTGCTGTCGGTGAGTTCCTCGAGGGCGAAGGAGTGGTCGTAGGTGTAGAGGAGGGTGGAGGTGGCAGCGTCGGATGCGGAGGCGGGATGCGGTTTGAGCATGATGCCGACGCGCCGGTGGTGGGTGTTCCACCCGATGTTGGCAAGGTCGTAGACGGCGATGTCGTGGGTCGACGGGCTGTGGCTGCGGATGTGCTGAAGGTGGGAGAAGGCAAACACGTGCGTCTGTGTCGAAGGCGCAGCCGTGCGTTTGGGCTGCACGTTGGCGAGGAGGGTCTGCAGAAGGTTGAATCCGTTTTCGGGATTGTCCTTGTCATACCAGTCGGGTGGGGTGCAGAACGTGTAGTTGAGCCATGCGTTTCCTGCTCCTTGTGGGTTGCCGAAATTGCAGTGGAAGAGTCCGTCGGCATCGTAGCCGTCCACCGTGAAACTGTGTCCGCTGGCTACTGACCATGCTCCGGCAATGAGCGGACGGCCTTCGCTCAGTTCGGTGAACATGATAGAGTCCCATTCTTGCTGTGTGTAGAAGTTGCGGTAGAGCAGTTGCATGGATTCGTCGTAGCCGAAGTAGTTGACGAGGGCGATGGGTTGCTTGACGACGGATGCCGCACTGGCTTCGGTGCCGTAGCGCATGTCGACGGCGATGCCGCAGTCGAGCAACAGACGTGCGACGGCGTTGGCTTGCGTCGTCGTATATGTCCCTTCGTAGTTGTCGAGAATGTTTGCCCAGTCGTAGGTGTGTGCGGCGAAGTCGGCGGTGAGCGTCTGTCCGCAGCCGAGCGTGTCGGTGTAGGTGTGGCTGCCGTTGCCTCTGACGGGCCAGTCGTAGTAGTTGAGCACCTCAGCCATGGCGTTGGCGACGCAGCCGGTGACGCAGGTGTCGCCGTCCACAATCGGGCAGAACCGGTTGAAGGGTGCGTATTGGTGGTAGAGGTTGTTGAGCAGTGGGGCTACTGCCGTCTTCACGCCGTCGGGGCGCACGTGGGGCACGATGGTGCAGATGCCCCGACGTTGCTGCAGGTTGCGCTCTATCAGTTGCAGCATCAGGCGGAAGGCTGGGTTGCTCTGTGCCTCGTCGAACGTACATTCGTCGCTGTAACCGAGCAATGCCGGTTGGGCAGCATCGGTGGGTGTGAGGACGAAACCCGTGGGCGAGCGGAAGGCATAGAGGGCGTCCGATTCGTAGGTGAGATGCAGTCGCGGTTGTGGCAGTCGCTGCATGGCTTGCGCCGGTGTCAGCCGTTGGGCGGCAAGGGGTGCGGACAGCAGAAGGGCGCATACCCCGACGAGGAGGCGCAAGAACAGGTGTGCAACGTGCCGTGTGTACATGGGCGGAAGGCTATTCGCTCAGCGAGCGCAGGATTTTGAAATGGTTGATGAGTTCCTTGTATGAAGAAGAGGAGTGGAAGTCGAACCGCGTCCAGATGTCGCCGAGCACGGCAGCACCGCCAAATCCGAGATTCCTTATCAGTCCGAGGTTGTTGGGCGTCACGCCCCCGACGGCCACCACCTTGCGGTCGATGATGCCCCGTTCGGCGGCTTCCTCCAGCGATTTCGGCGTAAAGGGCGACTGGTGTCCGCTTCTTGAGACGCTGTCGAAAATGGGCGAGAGGAACACGTAGTCGCATTTCGCTTTCCACTGCTGCACCTCGTCGAACGTGTGGCACGTGCGCGACAGTTGTCCGCGATAGTTCTTCGGAGGCTGCGGGTTGCGTTGGTTGAGATGAATGCCCTTCAGTCCGAATTCGGGCTTGAGGTAGAAGTGGTCGTGCACCACGATGCGCTTGTGCCAACGGCTGTCGATGAGTTTCAGCAGACGTTCGCAGAAAATGGGTTCGCTGTCAGGCTTTCGTATGTGCAGTATGTCGAGACCTTCCTCGAAGAGCGCATTGATGATGATGTGTTCTTCGACGAAGAAAGTAGGCGGAGTGAGCAGTATGAGTTTCATCTGTGCAAAAATCAGCGTGCATCTGCGACGCACTTGTAATTTGTGCAAAGGTAAGCAGTTTTTTTGAAAGTATGAAAAAATATCCGTAACTTTGGCGAAATTTTCAGAAACGTCATCACGAAAACAGTGAAGATAAAATGAAACACATCCGAAATTTCTGCATCATCGCACATATCGACCATGGCAAGTCGACACTCGCCGACCGCCTGCTCGAACGCACCAACACGATACAAGTCACCGAGGGACAGATGCTCGACGACATGGACCTCGAACGCGAACGCGGCATCACTATCAAGAGCCACGCCATCCAGATGGAATACCACCACCCCGACGGCGACACTTACACGCTCAACCTGATTGACACTCCGGGACACGTCGACTTCAGTTACGAAGTCTCCCGCTCCATTGCCGCCTGCGAAGGTGCCCTCCTCGTTGTCGACGCCACTCAAGGCGTACAGGCACAGACCATTTCCAACCTCTACATGGCCATCGACAACGACCTCGAAATCATCCCCGTCATCAACAAGTGCGACATGCCCAACGCCATGCCCGAAGAAGTGGCCGACGAAATCATCGACCTCATCGGCTGCGACCGCGACGACATCATCCTCGCCTCGGGCAAGACCGGACAGGGCGTCGACGACATCCTCCAAGCCGTCGTCCAGCGCATACCCGCCCCCGTCGGCGACCAAGACGCACCCCTCCAAGCCCTCATCTTCGACAGCGTATTCAACAGTTTCCGAGGCATCATCGCCTACTTCAAGATTGTCAACGGCACCATGCGCCCCGGACAGAAAGTACGCTTCATCAACACGAAGAAAGAATATCAGGCAGAAGAAATCGGCGTCCTCAAGATGGACATGCACCCCCGCAAGGAACTGCGCACAGGCGACGTCGGCTACATCATCACCGGCATCAAGAACGCCACCGAAGTCAAGGTCGGCGACACCATCACCACCGTTGCCGCACCCGCCACTGCTGCCATTGACGGCTTTCAGGAAGTCAAGCCCATGGTCTTTGCCGGCGTCTATCCCATTGAAGCCGAAGACTATGAAAACCTTCGCGCTTCCCTCGAGAAACTCCGTCTCAACGACGCTTCGCTCACCTTCCAGCACGAAAGTTCAGCCGCCCTCGGCTTCGGCTTCCGCTGCGGCTTCCTCGGACTCCTCCACATGGAAATCGTGCAGGAACGCCTCGACCGCGAATTCAACATGGACGTCATCACCACCGTCCCCAACGTATCCTACATGATTTACGACAAGCACGGCGAAGCACAGGAAGTCCACAACCCCTCGGGCATGCCCGACCCTACGCTCATCGAGCATGTCGAAGAACCCTATATCCGCGCTACTATCATCACCACTGCCGCCTACATCGGTCCTATCATGACCCTCTGCCTCGGCAAGCGCGGCGAACTCGTCAAGCAAGAATTCATCGCCGGCAACCGCGTCGAAATCCAGTTCCTCATGCCTTTGGGCGAAATCGTCATCGACTTCTACGACAAACTCAAGAGCATCAGTCGCGGCTACGCCTCCTTCGATTATCACCCCGCCGGCTTCCGCCCCTCCAAACTCGTCCGCCTCGACATCCTTCTCAACGGTGAAAGCGTCGACGCCCTCTCCACGCTCACCCATGTCGACAACTCCGTCACCCTCGGCCGCCGCATGTGCGAACGCCTCAAGGAACTCCTTCCCCGTCAGCAGTTCGACATCGCCATACAAGCCGCAATCGGAGGCAAGATTATTGCCCGCGAAACCGTCAAGCAAGTCCGCAAGGACGTCACTGCCAAATGTTACGGAGGCGACGTCAGCCGCAAGCGCAAACTGCTCGAGAAGCAAAAGCGAGGCAAGAAACGCATGAAGCAAATCGGCAACGTGCAAGTGCCGCAGAAAGCCTTCCTCGCCGTCCTCAAACTTGACGGCGATTGAGCACGCACCGCAAGCGCGGCAAGCATAAAAAAGTGCCCCTAAAGTTGATTGACCAAACTTTAGGGGCACTTTAGTTTCATCACCTTGCGCCAACATTTTTTAGTTGCGAAATTCGCAACTATCCACCCTGTGCGGTATATGCAATATAAGTTGCTGATATACAATAGGCTATGCTATATTCCACTTTTATTCAATTTGGAGTGCACTTTCGTTGCATCTGGAGTGCACTC
>JAFLUS010000213.1 GCA_022508685.1 Prevotellaceae bacterium
GCCAGTAGCGCCAACGTATTTTCAAGTGGCGAAACAGGTTGAGCGGTTTGCGGCGGAGCGTGGCGCGGCGGTGTTCGATAAAATCGTCGACGGCTTGGAGGATGCGCTCACAGTTGTGTCCGTCGAGGTGCGCCTCGTGTTGGGCGACGTATTGGCGCATGGCAGTCATCAAGGATTCGGGGCGCTGCAATGCAGTCTCGAGCGCAGACTCGACGGCATCGAGTTCCGTCACGTTGAGGAGATGGGCGCCGGGGCGCGTGTTTCGGAACGTGACGACGGGACGGTCGAGCATCATGTATTCCACCGTGATGCTGGAGGCGTCGCAAAGCATGACGTCGGTTTGCGCCATGACGTCGGGTTCGGGTGTAACGGGGTAGAATTCGACGTTGGCGTGCGTGCGTGCCAGTTCCGTCAGTTGTTGCTTGAGGTCAGCATCGTCGAGTTTGGGGTGCATGGTGATTTTCCATTGCCAGTCGCGCGTGTCGACCAAGTGGCGAATGGTGGGCAGAAGCGTGCGCAGTTGGGTGACGTAACTTGTGAAGGTGGTGGCGACGAAAATGGAAGGTCGGCGGTCGGCACGCGGATGTCGGTCGGCTTGCTCTCGCGCACGGACGATGCTGTCGGCTTTTGCCCAACCGGTCTCGTAGGTGCAAAACGAGCCGTCTTTTTCTTCCAAGGCTTTGAATACGGGGGTCGACGAAGGGCCGGTGGAGCAGTAGATGTCGAACCATCCTCTAATCTTGAAATGCGTTTCCTCCGTTCCGCCTCTTTTGTAGATAGGGTAACCATGGCAAACACGTACCTTCACGCCGGGCAGGAAGTGGTATATCCAGTCGCCCGGAGCGAACACGGCAATCGGGTTCCATTGGCGTGCCTGTTTCACCGTCTGCACTCGGCGGTCGGCAGCAGTGAGTTGGCTGTCGGGGCAAGTGCGTTCCAGCATCCATGCCACTTTGCCGCCTTGCCGTTCAATCTCCGCTTGCAGTGGTCGCAGAATGGGGATGGCGTAGCCGTGGGAGCAGAAGAAAAGGTAGTGTTTTTCCATGTCGTTTCGGATAATTTTTGGCAAAGTTACGTTTTTTTCCCAATTTATACGTACCTTTGCCGCAATAAATCAACAAAAGAAAACTATGGCAAGATTCAAGAGAATACTGTTGAAACTCAGCGGAGAAAGTCTGCAGGGAGCACAGGGTTACGGCATCGACGTGAACCGTCTGAATGCGTATGCCCGTCAAATTAAGGAAGCGCACGACATGGGTGTGCAGATTGGTATCGTCATTGGTGGTGGAAACATTTTCCGCGGGCTGCAAGGCGCGGGCAAGGGTTTCGACCGCGTGAAGGGCGACCAGATGGGTATGTGTGCCACGGTGATTAACTCGCTCGCGCTCAGCAGTGCACTCGATGCTGTGGGGCAACCCAATCGTGTGCTGACGGCAATCCGCATGGAGCCGGTCGGCGAGTTCTACACCAAATGGCGTGCCATCGAAGCCATGAATCGTGGCGAGGTCGTCATCATGTCGGGCGGTACGGGCAATCCTTATTTCACGACCGACACGGGTTCGTCGCTGCGTGGCATCGAGATTGAAGCCGACGTCATGCTGAAGGGTACGCGTGTGGACGGCGTCTACACGGCAGACCCCGAAAAGGATGCGACGGCGACGAAGTTTGCCGAAATCACTTATGATGAAATCTACAATCGTGGCTTGAAAGTGATGGACTTGACTGCCACGACCATGTGCAAGGAAAACGGATTGCCGATTTATGTGTTCAACATGGACGTGGAAGGCAATCTGCACCGTGTGCTCAACGGCGAGGACATCGGCACACTCGTCCACAACTGATTTTTAATACGAAACTTGCACGGCGATGCCCAACTGCCGCACACGTTCGGCTATGGCATCCAATTGTGCAGGCGTCGCTTTCCGCAGCAATGGCGATGGTGTGTCGCGGTCAATCGTGTACACCATCACTTCCTGCGGACGGATGCGCTGTACGGCATTGAGCCACGGCTCGACATATTCGTCGGACAGGTTGGACACATCCATTCCGTCGTGCTCTCCCTGCATGAAAATGGTCTGGACGATGCAGTGCCCGCGAAATTCACGCATCCGTTCGATGGTTTGCTCCATGTTGTACGCGCTGTTGGGGCGATTGATTCGACGGATATAGTCGGGGCAAGCCGTATCGAGTTTCACAATGTTGTTGTCGACCAGCAACAAGGCTTCGAACACGTCGTCGCGACAGATGTGCGCACCATTCGTCAGGACGCTCACCCGAGCCGTTGGGAAGAATTCGTCGCGCAACGCCACCGTGTCTTGTATGATGCCGAGGAACTGCGGATGCAACGTCGGTTCGCCGTTTCCGGCAAAGGTGATGACGTCGAGCGCATCGCCCCGTTCCTGCATGTGCTGCAATTGCCGTCGCAGGCTGTCCGCCACCTCCTCGCGCGTCGGAAACGGCGTTCGCGTGCGGTGCGGAAGGTTGTAGCCACATTCGCAATAGACGCAGTCGAACGAACAGATTTTTCCGTCGGCAGGCAGCAGATTGATGCCGAGCGACACGCCAAGACGACGGCTGTGTACGGGACCGAAAACGGGAGAATCGAATAGTATGCTCATGAAGATGTTGCGGCAATCGGGTTATACATAAAGACAACGGCTCATCACGAACCGCTGCCTCCCTATTTTTAACCTAAACCTTAACTATGAAAAAATCTAAAATTTTTCGTCTGCAAAATTGGGAATAGTTTTTCATTTGACAAAATTTTTCAATGATTTTTTACACATTTTTTTGAAAAAACACCTCCTTTGCGGGCAAAACGGCAGTGATATGGCGGAAAATCGCTACCTTTGCAGCACTTCGACATGGAAACGACGGACAACCTCAACGCAGACATGGCGCAGCAAGCGTTCGTGCATACGCATCGCAACGACGATGTGCGTGCCCTCATGCTGCATGCCCGACGCTACCCGGAGGTCGACGTGCGAGCCGCCGCCGTACAGATTGCAGCATGGCAGACGGCACGCACGAAACTGCCGCTATGGGCAGCCACCGACGGCATTCTCTACCCCGAACACCTGTCAATGGAGCAATGCTCGTCGCAAGCGACGGCAGCATACAAGGCGCGGCTCGTGACGAAAGCCGACCGCCTGACCGACCTCACCGGCGGATTTGGCGTCGACGCCACCATGCTGGCACGTGCCACCGCGCCGTCGCATCTCACGTTTGTAGAACGCGACGCCCGGCTCTGCGCGTTGGCACGCCACAACCTGCCATTGCTTGGCATTGACGGCGCCGAAGTGCTGAACGCCGATGCCGAAGCCGTGCTGCGCGACCTGCCCCGCCAGCAACTCATCTTCATCGACCCCGCACGTCGCGACCAACATGGGCGCAAGACGGTCGCCATTGCCGACTGCTCGCCCAACGTGCTCGCCCTCAACGACTTGCTGCTGACGAAGTCCGACCTCGTCATGATAAAACTCTCGCCCATGCTCGACCTCAACGAAGCCGAGCGCACGTTGCACGGCGTGAGCGACATCCACGTCATCAGCGTGCACGGCGAGTGCAAGGAAGTGCTCATCGTGCTGCGTTCCACCCCTTCCGACGCTGTCGCTGCATCTGCGCCCCTCATCCATTGCGTGAATCTCGAAGCCCGACAATCGTCGGCGGGCGGCGCACCGACCGACAGCCATTTCGCCTTCACGCGCGAAGACGAACGGCATGCCCCTTGCACCTATGCCACCACCTTGCGCCGCTACCTCTACGAACCCAATGCCTCGGTGCTGAAAGCCGCTGCCTTCAAGACCATAGCGCAGCGTTGGGCAGTCGAAAAACTCCACCCCGACAGCCACCTCTACACGTCGGACACGCTTCATCCCGATTTTCCCGGACGTGCCTTTGAAATACAGGCATACAGCACGTTCCAGAAACGTGCGTTGCGAACCTTTCTCGCCCCGCTGGAACGTGCCAACCTCACCGTCCGCAATTTTCCGCTCTCCGTGTCCGACCTCCGCCGTCGCCTCCGCCTTGCGGAAGGAGGCACCGACTACCTTTTCGCCACCACCATGGCAGACGGCCAACATCTGCTGATACGGACGAAAAAA
>JAFLUS010000214.1 GCA_022508685.1 Prevotellaceae bacterium
CCGCATTGTCGCGCAACGATTTCTTCTTAAACACGTCATAAAATCCAAGAAGACAAGCAGATAGAAACGCAAGAATTAACCACATAAACAAATCGGCTGCAACGATAACACAACCACAATATATGAATAAAACCTAAAACTTATGCAAAGTTACGGATTTTTAGGCTGATATGCAAATGAAAACAAATGTACTGGCAAGGCGAAGATCATGTATATGCTACGGAATGAAACTTTAGCAGCAATTTAGTATTTGCTTACAGAGATTCTTCATTGAACATCATTCCGCGTCCTTTTTTCAGTTTTACCCGACAAAAGAGGCCACCTAACTTTTATTGTTAGACAGCCTTTTATATAAAATGAGGATAAACATCGAATCAGTCGGGCTGACAAGCACTTTTGAGTGCTTTTGCCAGTTGGTCGGGGCATGAGGTGGTTTTCATACCACATTGGATACCGTTGAGACGCTGGATGACGTCGTCGACTTTCATGCCTTTCACCAACATGGAGATGCCCGATGTGTTGCCATTGCAGCCTCCTATGAAAGTGACGTTGTTGATGGTTTTCGTCGTGTCGTCAACGTCGATGAGGATGGCTTTGGCACAGGTTCCTTGTGTGGGATATTCGATTTTCACGATGTGTTGCCGATTATAGCGCAGTGGGCTTACTTCATGTTGGTGTAGACGTTTTGCACGTCGTCGAACTCTTCGAGTTTTTCTACCATTTTGTCGATGGTTTCACGCTGTTCGTCAGTAACGTCCTTGAGGTCGTTGGGGACGTAGGTGAATTCGGCAGAAGTGATTTCGTAGCCATTGTCTTCGAGGTACGACTGGATTTGTGCAAAACTCTTTGGGTCGCCGTAGATAGTGATGGATTTTTCGCCTGTTTCTTCGTCTACTTCTTCGTCGAATTCATCGTTTACACCGAAGTCAATGAGTTCGAGGACGAGTTCGTCCATATCCATGCCGTCTTTGGCTTTGAAGGTGAATTGGGCGAAGTGGTCGAAGAGAAAGGCGAGCGAGCCCATCGTGCCGAGGTTGCCATTGAACTTGTTGAAAATGGAGCGCACGTCGGCTACAGTACGGGTGGGATTGTCGGTGAGTGTATCGACGAAGACAGCAATGCCGTGGGGGCCATAGCCTTCGTAGGTCATGGTTTTCCAACTGTTCTTGTCTTTGCCGACAGCGTTCTTGATGGCGCGGTCGATGTTGTCCTTTGGCATGTTCTCGTGTTTGCACGTAGCGATGATAGCACGCAGACGCGAGTTGTTTTCGGGGTCTGGTCCGCCTTCGGCCACTGCGATGGCGATTTGTTTGCCCAGACGGGTGAAGGTTTTTGCCATGTTGCCCCAGCGTTTCATCTTGCGGGCTTTACGAAATTCAAATGCTCTTCCCATTTATGTGTGTATTTTTAATGAATGATAATTTTCGGATGAGAGTTATTTGCCTCTGACTTTGGCGTTCAACTGCTTGCAAAGGTTTTGCTCGATGCGCGTCATGATGGCTTCGATTTGCTTGTCGTTGAGCGTCTTGGTGTCGTCCTGCAAGAGGAAGTTGACGGCATAACTTTTCTTACCGGCTTCGAGGTTCTTGCCTTCGTAAACATCGAAGAGGCTGACTTCTTTCAACAGTTTGCGTTCGCTTTGGTAGGCGATGCGTTCCACTTCGGCAAATTCCACCGTCTTGTCGAGCAATAGAGCAAGGTCGCGGCTGACGGCGGGGAATTTCGACAATTCCGTGTAACTGACGTGCTTGTTCTTGATGAGTTTCATCAATGCTTTCCAGTCGATGTCGGCATAGTAGACGGGAGCATCGATGTCGAGTTTGGCCGTCTGCCGTTTGCTGACGATACCGAAGGTAGCAATGGTCTTTCCTCCGCGTTGGGCGATGGTTTGTGCTTTTACAAAGATGTCGTCTGTGGTTTCTCCGAACACGAGCGCACCGAAGGGAACACCCAATCGGCTGAAGATGTTGAGCACGTAGGCCTTGAGTTCGTAGATGGACGTTTCTTCGTCGGCGTGTGCCCAGTTGCCATTCACGCGCTTACCGGTGAGCCAGAGTGCGAGATGCTCGTCTTCGCTGTATGCAGCAAGGATTTGTTTCGATGTTTCGCCGGATGGTACAATGCCTGTCGTGTCTTGCTTCCGTTCGGCGTTGAAGTAGTAGCAGTTGCCGAACTCGAAGAACTTGAGGTCGGGCATGCGGCGGTTGATGTTGTGACTGATGCTTTCCAAGCCACCGAAAAGGAGGGTTTGGCGCAGCACACCGAGGTCTTGACTGAGCGGATTCATCAGCCGCACGAGGTTGTCAGGCTTGCACACCGTTTCCATGTCGCCGTAGTAGGATGTCTTCGTCAGCGAGTTGTTGAGGATTTCGCTGAAGCCACATCCCACGAGTTGTTCGCCAATCAGATTTTGCAGTTTGACGCTGCGGTCGAGTTCACCTTTGACGGTGAGCGAAGATTTCACTTGCGCCGGAATTTCCACATTGTCGTAGCCATAAACGCGGAGAATTTCCTCAACTACGTCGCATGGACGTGTCACGTCGACGCGGAACGCCGGCACTTCAAGCGTCATGCCCTCCTCGTTGGTTGCAAGAATCTTCATGCCCAAGTTCGTGCAGATGCTCTGCATGGTTTCCACGGGAATGGTCTTTCCAATGAGGTCGTGCACATATTGGTAATTCAGTTCGACACGTGCGGGCATGGGCAAATGTTCGTCGCAACGCACGTCCTTAATCTCCATGGCAATCTGTCCACCAGCCAGTTCTTTCACCATCAATGCAGCCAACTTCACGGCATAAAGTTGTCCGTCGGGGTCGATGCCGCGTTCAAAGCGGAACGACGCGTCGGTTTGCAATCCGTGGCGGCGTGCCGATTTGCGAATCCATGTCGGGTTGAAATAGGCTGATTCCAGCAACACGTTGCGGGTCGTTTCATATGTTCCCGAACCTTTTCCGCCGAACACTCCGGCAATGCACATCGGTTCTTCTGCGTTGCAAATGGCGAGGTCGCGTTCGCTCAACGTGTGTTCGACGCCGTCGAGCGTGGTGAACGGTGTACCTTCAGGCATGGCTTTGACAACGACTTTCTGTCCCGTCACCATGTCGGCATCGAAGCAGTGGAGCGGTTGTCCGACAGCCATCATGACATAGTTCGTAATGTCAACGATATTGTTGATAGGACGCAGTCCGATAGTGTTCAGACGGTCTTTCAGCCATTTCGGACTTTCCTTCACTTCGCAGTCCTTCACCGTTACGGCTACATAGCGAGGGCAAGCCTCCGGACGTTCCACCATGATGTCAATGTTGAGGTCGTTGCAGTCTACAGCAAAGGCATCCACGTCCGGACGATGCAATGCCGTTTCATAGCCGTTCTGACGGAGCCACGCATAGAAATCGCGGGCAACGCCCCAGTGCGAACAGGCATCGGCATGGTTGGGCGTGATGTCTACTTCAATCACCCAGTCGCTTTCCAGTCCGAAGTATGTGGCGGCAGCAAGCCCCACAGGCGTATCGTCGGGCAGCACCATGATGCCATCGTGGCTCGTACCTACGCCGATTTCATCCTCGGCACATATCATGCCGCAGGACTCCACGCCTCTCAGTTTCGACTTCTTGATGGTGAATTCCTTGTCACCGTCGTAAAGACGTGTGCCAATCGTAGCGACAATCACTTTCTGTCCTGCAGCCACGTTGGGTGCTCCGCAAACGATTTGTTCCACTCGTCCTGCACCCAAGTCGACGGTACACACGTGCATGTGGTCGCTGTCGGGGTGAGGTTCGCACGTCAGCACGTGTCCGACCTGCAAGCCTGCCAGTCCGCCCTTCACGCTCTGCACTTCTTCCACTTGTCCCACTTCCAGTCCGATGCTGGTCAGTGCGTCTGCCACTTGTTGCGGTTCGAGGTCGAAGTCCACATACTCTTTGAGCCACTTGTAACTGATATTCATATTGTCAATTCCTGTTTTTAGTTCCAAAATTCATGCAAAGGTACGAATAAGCGAGCACAATACAAAAGGAAAATGTAAATTTTCATTTTTATTGT
>JAFLUS010000215.1 GCA_022508685.1 Prevotellaceae bacterium
TAGTTTCGTGCATGCGCAGACTGCAGTCTGAAAAAGTGAAAACTATAGTCTTTTTTCGGCGTTGTTTCGGAAACAAAAAACTATAGTTCTGCCCATGCAGAACTATAGTTCCTTACTTTATTATAAATACGCACACGCGCGCGAGGAATGGCTGCCGCTTACGGCACCATCAGTTTGCGGGTGCGGGCGGTGCCGTCCGAAAGGTGTTCGCGAACGAGGATGACGCCACGTTGCGGTGCAGACAATCGTGTGCCCGACGGCGAGAAGTAGTCGGTGCGAACGACGGCAGCCGCAGCCGAGTGGGTCGAGCCAATGGCGGTGAGTTCGGGGTCGGTGGGCAGGAGTTCGTAGTCGAAGTCCGTCAGTTCCGTACAGCCTTGGAAGAGGGTGTTGCCGTCGGCCGTCGTCAGCCAATAGTCGCGCACGTTTCCGGCTCCGGAGTAGATGGCAACGTAGTTCACATCGGGGCTGCCTTGGAAGTAGAAGGAGCGAAGTCCGGCACGTCCGAGCGTGCCTTGGCGCATCAGATAGAGGTCGTCGGCTGCCGACTGCATCGAATAGACGACTCCGCTGCCGGTTCCGCGGTCGAGCACCCACACTTGCGCAGCATCGTCGTCGGTGGTTTTCGGTGCGAACACTGCCGTTGCGCCGTCGGCATTCGTCAGATACGTATCGGTGCTGATGGAGCGGATGCGATAGGAACCTGAGGGAACGACGCGCGGCGACTCGTCTGCCACATATACGTGGAAGGTGCAGGCAATGGTCTCGCTGCCTTGTTGGAAGGTGGCTGTATATTCGCAGGCTTCCTGCACATTGGTCACGGCGAGGGAGATGCCCTTCTGTCCGGTGTTCCAGACGACGTCGGAGGCGACGATGACGGAGGGAAGTTCCAGTTGCAATTCAACGTCGGCACCTTTCGTCACCACGATGCTCGTGCCTTCCTTCGTCGTTCCGCCCGTGACGATGCGGGGAATGTAGGACATGACGTTGATGCGGAAACGCTGTTCTGCCACAAATCCGCCGATGTCGGCGTAGCGGCAGACATAGTCGCGCGACGTCGTGATGTTCGGAATCACGACGACGGAGTTCTTCACCACGCCGTTGTCCCATTGGTAGTCGCCCGTCCAGCCCATGGCGCTGCCGGTGTAGAGGATGACGTCCTTGCCATAGAGCACGGTCTGCACGGTGTCGGGATAGATGACGCCGTCGATGGTGATTTCGGGAGTGAGCAAATCGGGCGTGCAGTCGCCGGCTACGGCAATGGAGAAGTTGCGGTAGGACGGCGTTCCGGCATCGGAGGTGTAGCACACGCGATAGATGTAACTGCGGTCGGCACGGACGGTGATTTCCTTTGTGGTCTCGCCCGTGTTCCATTGCCACGACCCGTTGTCGGCCACGCCTTCGGGCAATACGGGAATGAGTCGGATTTCGGCTCCGTCAGCCGGAATGGCGCGGGTGGCTTGCACCTCAAAATTGTATTTCAGTCCGCCGAGGTCGGTCTGCGACAACGTCTGTCCGTTGTAGACGATTTTGCCCGACAATTCGAGCGGTGCAGTGGCGGGGTCAGCCATCGTGGGACGATAGCACGTGAGGGTGGAGAAACCCAAGTGGTCGTATCCGCCCGACGTTTCGCCATAACTGTGTCCGCCCATGTCGTAGCCTGCCGAACCGCGCAGCACGTTGGCTGCCGCGTGGGCATAAGGCATCGACACGCCCTTCACGCCTTCGTAGTGTCCGATGACGCGGTCCCAATAGGGGCGTGCATTGATTTCGTTGCCGTAGCCCGTCTGCCACCATGCGTTGTGCCATGCCGTGCGGCAGTCGGCATAGCCGTAGTCCGTCCACGGAAGGTTGTTCAGTCCGCCATAGTTGTGGGCTGCCACGAACTCAAGTCCGGCAGCCAGACGATGGTCGAGATACGCAAAGAGGTCGTCGCCTTGGTTGTAAGCCACTTGGGCAATGTCGACTGCCAGTCCGGCAGCCATCTGCTCGTGTCCCGGGTCGCGACCGCTCTCCTGCATCTGTCCCAACTGCCCGTAAGGCCCGCGGGCGTCGTCGTGAACGACAGGCACGAGATTGCCGAGAAATTCCGTCAATCCCCAGTTGGTGATGCCCTCCGTGCGGTTCTTGGTGGCTGCGGCACTCCATGTGCCGACGTGGTCGTATTTGAAGAACGAAAGTCCTTGGTTGTACATGTGCACATCGTCGAGGAAGATGCCGAACGAAATCATTGCCAACGAGTTGCACAGCCCCCAGTTGCTCCAATAGTGTCCGGGGCGCTGTCCGCCTGCACCGGGATTGTCCGTGTTCGCCCATGTGGCATGACGGCGGCGCAGGAAGTCGTTGACGACGGGATACCACGTGCGCACGATGTAGTTGCGGAATTCAGCCTTGTCGGCATCGCTCCACCCTTCGTAGTCGCGCACCAGTTCGGCAGCCTGTGCGAAGGCATAGCCGTAGAGACCGCCAGCCAGCGACATGTTGGTGTTGCCGCTGACGTATTTGTTCTGACGTGCCCACTGCATGAGGATGCGCACGGCACCATCGGCATTGGCCTTCGTACCGGCAATTTTCCACACGAGCGCGTTCTGATAAGCCATCGCTGCACCGCGTGCGGCATTCAGGTAGTTGTCGCCCGAACCGCTTCGCCAGATGGTTTCTGTAGGCCATGTAGCGACGTTGCTTTGGGCATATTCACCATTGCGGAGCGCCTTGAAAGCAGCCGTAATGGTGGGGTCGCCGTCCGCCAGCAGTTGCTTGATGCGGTCGAAATCGGCTTCCGTATGCAGTCCGCCCGGATGCACGAAACCATGGTCGTGGTCGGACGCCTGCGTCAGTGTGCGCGGAGTGAAACCCTGCTGTGCCTTCAGTGCAGCGAGAGCGGCATTGAGTTGCGAAAGACGCTTGTCGATGAGGGTCTGCGAAATGCGGCCTGCAGCAATTTCGATTTGTGCAAGGTTCACTTCGTCCTGCAGTTCGGCAATGGCATTAGGCGGATAGTTGGCAGCATTGACGCCGGCGAGATAGTCCGTGGCTTGAGCGAGCGCCTGCTGCAAGGCAGCGAAATCGCCGGGCTCGCCATAGGCATATTCCTCTTCGAGCGACGACGTCTCTGCCGCCAGCATCTGCAGTTCGTCATCGGCAATGGCGCAACCATAGAGGCGGAAATCGTAGACCAATGTATTCTTCAGATAACTGTCGCCCGAAAACGGCGGACGTCCTATCCAGTTGTATGCGGGATTGGCAGTCAGCGCATCCTTCAGCAACGGCATCGTGGCGTAACTGCCCACCGACTTGCCGTTCAGATAGAGTTGCCCGCGTTTGCCCGTCTGCCGATAGAGCATGTGCACCCACTGCCCCTTGACCGACGCGCTGCCGACCTCAAATCCCGTTTCGTTGCCATATCCGCCCGTCGACGTCGCCATGCGCTGCACGTTCAGACGATAGGCAGTATAGGGCGCCGACGTCTGCGTGTTGGCAGCCGACTGCGAGAAGCACCACAGGAAGTAGCCGTTGCCCGAAAGCGACGCATCGGCATCCACGCGGTAGTAGACCGAAATGGTAAAGTCGGTGAGGTTGCGTACCAATGCACCGGCAGAAGCCGTCATGTCGAGATAACCCGACCCGTTGCCGAGGTCGAGCACGTGGTAGCGTCCCATTTTCACGACTTTCGCCTGATTTTTCAGTTGAGCCGTCACGCCCGAAGCCGATTGGTCGGGCACGGTGGTGGAAGTTGCCCCTTCAAATGAATAGTGGAGCAAGAGGTTTTCGTCCTGCGCCTGCACAGGGAAGCACAGCGCGAGCATCGCAATGGCAGACAACAGCGTTGCCGTCCGTCGCGACAGATGTTTCATGGTGAATTGTTGTTTCATGATGTTTGTTATTTAGTTATCGTTTGCATACATCTTCACGTTGCAAAAATACAACAAAACCGCCAAACAAAGGGTGCTTTTTGTTGTAAAATAGGATACCATTTGTTGCGTTTTGCCCGATTACAGGCGGTTTTCACGCAACAG
>JAFLUS010000216.1 GCA_022508685.1 Prevotellaceae bacterium
ACGCCTGGAAAGCGTGTATACGTCAAAAGCGTATCGGGGGTTCGAATCCCCCTCTCTCCGCAAAAATAGACATAATCATTATTAATCTCAAAAATTTCAAAACTACAATGAAAAAAGTATTTGCAATTATTGCGATGACAGGTCTCCTTACCTTTGGTATGAGCCAGTCTGTGTTTGCTCAAGATGAAGCAACTGAAGAAGTCGCTACTGAACAAGTAGAAGCAACGGACGACGAAAATGCTGAAGAAGCAACAGAAGTTGAATTTACTGAAGACGCTGCTGAAGAAGCAGACGAAGCAGTTTACGAAGCACAAGAACCGCAAGTTGAAGAAGTCGGCATGTACAAGAACTTGAAGACAAAGTTCATCGAAGGTGACGCAGGCTTCATGGCACTCGTTTCTATCGCTCTCGTTATCGGTCTTGCATTCTGCATCGAACGTATCATCTACCTCGCTCTCGCAGACGTAAGCCCCAAGAAGATGACCGAAGCCATTGAAGCAGCATTGGCTAAAGGCGATGTTGAAAAGGCTAAGGCTGTTGCACGCGACACTCGTGGTCCTATCGCATCTATCTTCTACCAAGGTCTTCTCCGCGCTAACGAAGGTGCAGACTCTGTAGAAAAGGCTGTCGTTTCTTATGGTGCAGTACAGGCTTCCAACCTCGAAAAGGGTTGCTCTTGGATTACCCTCTTCATCGGTATGGCTCCGTCTCTCGGATTCTTGGGAACGGTGATTGGTATGGTGCAAGCATTCGACGACATCCAAGCAGCAGGTGACATCTCTCCGACAGTCGTTGCCGGTGGTATGAAAGTCGCACTTTTGACGACCATCTTCGGTATCGTGGTTGCCCTCATCCTCCAAGTATTCTACAACTACATCCTCGCCAAGATTGAAAGCATCACGGCACAGATGGAAAACTCCACAATCGACCTGCTCGATTTGGTTTACAAATACAATGCAAAGAAATAAGAATCAATCCAACGGATTAGATTCCATCTGCATTTCATTCAAGAATACGATTAAATAATAAGGAGAAAACAACATGAATATCGAAAAAATCTCGAAATATTTGCTGGCTGGTCTGATGGGTATCAGTATCGTTGTCATCTTGTTGTTCTTCTTCGTTGGATTCGGCGAGGCTTACGAACTGAACCCGAAGATGAACGCCCCGAAGATGCTCGACCTGCTCATGGGACTCATCGTCGTGTTTATCGCAGTCTGCGCTGTCAGCATGCTCGTTAGTTTCATCATGTTCATCAAGGAACATGGTTTCGAAAAGTCCATTATCTACACATGGGGACTCCCCATCGTGTCGATAGCTGTCGGACTGGGCATCGGTATGACAATGAAAGACGAACACTTGCTCATCAATGGTAAAGACTGGAACATCCCGTCTGAATCTCTCCTCACCGATACGTCCATGATTGCCATTGGCATCCTCGCTGTCGTAGCCATCGCTGTAACAGTCTGGAGCATGGTTGCTGAGTCCACAAAGAAGTAAAACTAAAAACATTGAGTAACTATGGCTAAGAAAAAGAGAAAAATGCCGGGACTGAACACCAGTTCAACCGCCGACATCTCATTCATGTTGCTCATCTTCTTCCTTGTGACGACATCTATGGACACCGACCAGGGATTGGGTCGAACCCTCCCTCGTCCGCCCGAAGATGAAGATCAGAACAACGAAATCAAAGTCAAGGAACGTAACATCCTCAACATCCGTATCAACAAGGACAACTACTTGATGATTGGCGACGACTATGTTACTGTTGCTGACGTGAAGGAGAGAGCAAAAGTATTTATTCAGAACAAGGACAATAAGCCCAACCTTCCCGAAGTTCAGATGAAGAATATCGAAGGTATCGGACAGTATCCCGTAACCGTCAACCACGTCATCTCCGTACAGACCGACCGTGGAACAAGTTATGGCGTGTACTTCCAAGTACAGGATGCACTTGTTTCTGCTTACAACGAACTTCGCGACGAACTGGCAAAGGAAAAATTCCATGTTTCCTACGCACAGTGCACGAAGAAAGAGCAGGAAGCCATCCGCAAGGTATATCCTCAGAAGATTTCGGAAGCAGAGCCTAAAAAATACGGACAAGCACAATGAGCAGATTTAACAAAAATGGTGGCAGAGAAATGCCGGAGATGAACACCTCATCTCTTCCCGACTTGATTTTCACCATTCTGTTCTTCTTCATGATGGTTACCACCATGCGTGAAGTGACGCTGAAGGTGAAATTCGACAAGCCCGTTGGTACGCAGTTGGAAAAACTTGCCCGTAAGTCTTGTACTTCATTCATCTACGTCGGTAAACCTACCGAAGCATTGCGCTCGCAGTTCGGAACAGGTACACGTATTCAGTTGAACGACAAATATGCCGAACCGGCAGAAGTCTACGACTATGTGCGTGCAGAAAGAAGCAACTTGGGAGAAAGCGACCAACCCTTCTTCACCGTTTCTCTGAAGTGTGACCACGAAACGCCGATGGGTATCATCACCGACGTCAAGCAAGTACTCCGAAAGGCGTATGCACTGAAGATAGTTTATTCGGCTAATAAGAAAGAGACGGAATAATTATCACTTCTCAATAGAAAAAGGAGTGGCGCACAGCCACTCCTTTTTTTAATACATTGCTACATTCATTCCATCCACCCCACAATCCATATTCCCCATGAAACAATATCTTGACCTGTTGAACCGCATTCTGACGGAAGGTGTGGAGAAAAGCGACCGCACCGGCACGGGTACCATTTCTGTCTTTGGCAACCAAATGCGTTTCCGTCTGGAAGACGGATTTCCCTTGCTGACGACCAAGAAACTGCATTTGAAATCCATCATCTACGAACTGATATGGTTCCTTCGCGGCGATACCAACGTCAAGTATCTGCAAGACCACGGCGTGCGTATTTGGAATGAATGGGCAGATGCCGACGGCGGTCTCGGACACATCTACGGCTACCAATGGCGTTCGTGGCCCGACTATCGCGGCGGACACATCGACCAGATTCAGCAAGTGGTAGACCAAATCAAGCACACGCCCGATTCGCGACGCATGATAGTCTCTGCATGGAATGTGGCCGATTTGGATAACATGAACCTGCCGCCGTGCCATGTGCTGTTCCAATTCTACGTTGCCGACGGACGGCTCTCCTGCCAACTCTATCAGCGCAGTGCAGACACCTTCCTCGGCGTTCCCTTCAACATCGCCAGTTATTCCCTTCTCACGATGATGATGGCGCAAGTCTGCGGACTCCGCCCCGGCGATTTCGTGTACACGACAGGCGACACCCACATCTATCTCAACCATTTGGAGCAAGTGCGTCTGCAACTCACGCGCGAACCACGTCCGTTGCCCAAAATGCACATCAATCCCGCCGTCAACGACATCTTTGCTTTCCAGTACGAAGATTTCCAACTGACGGACTACAATCCTTACGACCACATCAAAGGTGTTGTCAGTGTCTGACCATCCATTATCCAATATGCTCACCATGCGACTCACTATCATCGTAGCCATTGCCCGCAATCGCGCCATTGGTTTCCAAAACCGCTTGCTCTATTGGTTGCCCAACGATTTGCGACGTTTCAAATCACTCACCGTCGGCAATACCGTCATCATGGGCAGCAACACTTTCCGTTCCCTTCCGAACGGCGCATTGCCCAATCGTCGCAACATCGTTCTTTCGCGTCGTGGCGAACCCGCAGATTTTCCCGGTGCCGACCTCTTCCGCTCCTTGCCCGAAGCCCTTGCCGACTGTCAGCAGCGGGCGCAGCAGTCTGATGCACACTCGCAGGACGTCTTCATCATCGGCGGTGCCTCCGTCTATCGCGAAGCCCTCCCGTTTGCCGACCGCCTCTGCCTGACGTGTATTGACGACACTCCATCCCAAGCCGACACCTTCTTCCCCGATTTCGACTCCACTGACTGGCTCGAAACCTTCCGCGAAGACCACACCACAGATGAGCGTCACGCCCATCCCTATTCCTTTGTTGATTTGGAACGTCGT
>JAFLUS010000217.1 GCA_022508685.1 Prevotellaceae bacterium
CAGGGTTTCCAGCAACAATGGTAAAAGGCGGAACATCTTTCGTTACCACACTTCCTGCTCCAACAATTACCCCATCTCCAATGGTCACTCCGGGTAAAATACACGAATGACCTCCAATCCACACGTCGTTGCCTATCACGATTGGTTTTGCCTTACCGGATTGATGACGATGCGTTGGATTGATATTGTGGTAAGTGGTATAGATTCCCACATTTGGGCCAATAAGGCAATTATGACCTATCCGAATTTCCGCATAATCCAACATTGTGCAATGATAACCTGCGTAGAAATTATCTCCGACATGAATATGGCAACCAAAATCACAATGAAAGCCATGGGCAACAGAGGGGTTCTTACCAACCGTTCCAAATAGTTGCTGAAGGATTTCTGTTTGTTCTTTTTGTTTGATTAAAGGAAGCGCATTGAATTGTCGCACGAGTTCATCGGCTTTCAGCATCAATTCAAGATTGCCTGTGGAGATTAAAAATTCAATGTTTCTTTGGTATTCTACGTGTTCCATACGATTATTTATCTTCTTTATATAACTGCTCTGCATGCAAAGATAAGTACTTTTTTTTGACATAACGTACAAGATTTTCCTCTGCGGAGCACGCTTCCGTCCTTTGCGGAGAGAAAAAAATTCCTCCGCAGCGAAAAACTTCGTCTGCGGAGGAATTTTCGTGTGTATGTTCAGCGAATTTGCTTACTTAATAATCGTACCAATCTTGGCGGTTGCTTGTTCGTATGCCTTTTCCCAGTCGGTGTCGAGCGAGAACGGCGTGAAGGTGCGCGTGTCGTTGACGAAGCAGTAAGTGCGTTCCTTGTCCAAATCGTTGAACAGAGGGTTCTTCAGCGAGGCTTCGCGATAGCAAGCAATGACTTCCTTGCGCTTGGCGTCCGAAATCTTGCGAGCCTTCGACACGTAGTAGAGGAAATCGTCGACGAACGACTTGAGATTGACAGCCTGACTGTCGTAGAAGTAGCCGTCCTTCTTCAGTCCGCGCTTGGTGACTTGTGCCTGAATGTAGTTGAGCACAGTGACTTCAAAACGGCTGATTTCCAATTGCTCGGCAGATGTCTGTGCACTGTTCACCTGCGCGTTGGCTTTTTCGTAAACTGTCTTATAAAGGCTTTGAGCATCGGCTTGTGCCAAACCGACAAGCGCCACGAATGCGCTTAAAATTAACTTTTTCATCATCTTTTCGTTTTTAGGGTAAGGTAGTTAAAAATAGTTTCTTCCTATTATATATAAGGAATTCGCGCGCAAATTTACGCAGTTTCTGCCAAAAGCGGAAATAAATGCGCTAAAGGTGGGGCGAAATTATCATTATTTAACAAATATGCTTGAGGATAGCGACCAAATGGTCCCATACCATTTGCACGGTGGGAATGAGCAGCCGTTCGTCGGGCGAATGGACGCCACGCAGCGTGGGACCTACGCTCACCATGTCGAGGTCGGGATATTTCTCGCTGAACAATCCGCATTCCAGTCCGGCATGGATGGCGCGAACGACAGGTTCCTTGCCGAAGAGTTGGCGATAGGTTTCGACCGAAATCTTGAGCAACTGCGACTGCATATTGGGTTTCCAGCCGGGATAGCCGTCGCCGATTTCCGTCGTCGCACCTGCCAATTCGAAGGTGGCAGCGATGGTTTGGCACATATTGCGCAACGAACTTGGGGTCGAACTGCGCTGACTGGTCACAATCACGATTTCGCCGTCTTCCGTGCGCACGCTCGCGAGGTTGGAACTCGTTTCTACCAGTCCGGCAATGTCTTGGCTCATTTCGAGCACGCCGTTGTGAACGGCCTGCAGCGCCCAAATGACATTGCGGGCAACTTGGCTGTTGATGGCCATGCGCGGAGCGGCATCCGTCGGTTCGTCGCTTTCGAGCACAAACTTCGCATTCGGTTCTTGCACATGGAACTCGTCTGCCACTTCGGCGGCAAACACGTTGTAAGCCACGCGCACCTGCTCTTTTGCTGCAGCGGGCACGGCGATGACTGCCGACGCATCGCGCGGAATGGCGTTGTGCAGATTTCCGCCTCGGAGGTCGAGCAACCGGGCATCGAGGGTCTGCCACGTCTGATGAAGGAAACGCGCCAGCACCTTGTTGGCGTTCGCACGCATCTTGTTGATGTCGTCGCCCGAGTGTCCGCCCGTCAGTCCGTCGACCGAAAGTTTGAGCACGACGTAGCCTTCGGGAATTGCTTCGCGGCCGTAGGCAAAGCGAATGGTGGTACCGGCACCGCCTGCACAACCGACGAAGATTTCGCCTTCGTCCTCCGAATCCAAGTTGATGAGATACTTACCCTGCATGAAACCCGGTTCGATGGCTTCTGCGCCCGACAATCCCGTTTCTTCGTCGCGCGTGAAGAGGGCCTCCAACGGGCCATGCTGCAACGTGTCGTCAGTCAGTGCCGCCAATGCCATGGCGATGCCGATGCCGTCGTCGGCACCGAGCGTCGTACCCTTCGCACGCATCCAGTCGCCGTCGACATACGTCTCAATGGGTTGCGTGTTGAAATCGAAGTCGAGCGTCGACACCTTTTCACACACCATATCCATGTGGGCTTGCAGCACCACGCCCGGACGGCCTTCGTAACCCGCCGTGGCAGGTTTCGAAATGAGCACGTTGCCGGCAGCGTCCGTGCGGAACGCCAGCGAGTGGTCTTTTGCAAACTGTTCAAGATAGGCTATCATCTGTTCTTCGTGCTTCGAAGGACGGGGCACGCGGTTAATCTGACCGAAGTAGTCAAACACATGTTTGGGAGTAAGTTCTGCCATAAATTTCAAATTTCAAATTTTCTATTGTCAATTATTTATCGTAACTTTGCTGCGCCTTGCACGCAACGGCACGCACAAAGTATGTGCAAATATAGGTAAAAATGTTGAAACTCCTGCTCTTTACCACCATAATTCTTGTCGTAGCCATGGCTTTTCTTGCCATAGGCATCTTGCTGAAAAAGAACGGCCGATTTCCCAACACCCATGTATCGGGAAGCAAAGCCATGCGCGAACGCGGCATCACCTGCGTGCAAAGCCAAGACTACGCCCAGCGGCACCGACGCAAGGGCATTGCCGAAAAATCACCATCCTGAAAATCTGCGAATCACCAAATCACATCAGACAATATGAAAACAATGCAAGCAGTCCGCAACGGACTTTTCATCTGCGCCGTAGCAGCCGCAACGTGCGCATGCAACAACAAGAACGACGAGAAAGTCGCTCCCATCACCACGCCTGTCAACCAAGCGGGCGAACTGAAATTGGCATACGTGCTGCTCGACACGCTGCAGAACCAATACCAATTCTTCAAGGACATCGACGAAGAAATGCAGAAGAAATCGAGTGCTGCCGAAGCGCAAATCAAGCAAGCCGAGCAGCAAGTGGTCGCCTTGCAGAACCAGATGCAGAAGAAAATGCAGTCGAACAGTTACACATCGGAAGAGCAATACAACGCCGACCAACGCCGTCTGCAACAACTCTACGAAAACGGACAGCAACTGCAAGCGCGTCTCGGACAGCAACTGCAGGAAGAAATCGCTGAAAAGCAGAAAGCCGTGAACGACACCGTACAGGCATTCATGACCAAGTATGCTGCCGAGAAAGGCTACGACTTCATTTTCAGCAAGACGTCCACCATCGACCACCTCCTCTACGCCAATCCCGCCTACGACGTAACGGAAGAAGTGGTGGCTGCGCTCAACAAACGATATAAGGGCAAAGCCGAAGCAGCCGACAAGAACGACAAGGCTGCGAAAGCCGACGAACCGGCAAAGGCTGACGAAAAGGCTGACAAAAAGAAATAAGCCGAACGGCCATCGACACAAGCGCAACGGCTGCAACTTGTTTCATACATAGTTGCAGCCGTTGCGTTTGTATTTGCACCTCTCGCTTTGATGATTTCACAAGGACTTTCGTGCCCAATTTTCGGCTGATAAAAAGGGGCTTTTCGGCGTATGCATAAACGTTCCGAGGCGTGCGCATACGCGT
>JAFLUS010000218.1 GCA_022508685.1 Prevotellaceae bacterium
ACTCTCCGCTTGCAAGCGGACATCTGACGCGCCCGACATGGGACAGCGACAGCAAGCGAAGTGAAACGGACATGACAGCCCGCTCGAAATACGACCATGCCATGCAGCAAGATATGCAGACCATTGGGCGTGTTGCCGAGATTGCCCGACGGCACGACGTTTCAATGACGGAAATTGCGCTTGCGTGGCAGTTTGCCAAAGGCGTAACGGCACCTATCGTCGGTGCGACCAAACCTCATCATTTTGCTGACGCCATCCGTTCGGTGGATATGGAATTGACGGCAGAAGAAATGGACTATCTGGATGAGCCGTATCTTCCCCACAAGATTGTCGGGCCTCTTGCAGAAGGGCCGAACCCGCTGCCTCCGTTTATTAAATAAATGTTCAGAAGCGCGATTTTGAAGCGTTTGCAAAAGCGTGTTTAGATGTGCACATACGTCTGAACACGCTTTTTCTTTTTTCACCTTGCAATAAAAATGTAACATAATTGTAACAGGGAAATGTCGTTGCTGTGCTGAAGAAAGTATACCTTTGCGGCAGTAAATTTTTAATTTTTCACAGAATAAAATTGGACACAGACATTAATTATCTTCTTGCTGCGGCGCAGTTGCTCGGTTCATTGGCATTGCTGATGTTCGGTATGAAAACCATGAGTGACGCGTTGCAAAAAATGGCAGGTCCGCAACTGCGCCACGTGCTCGGCGCCATGACCTCCAATCGGTTCACGGGTATGCTCACGGGTGTGGGCGTAACGGCTGCCGTGCAGTCGTCGACGGCGACGACGGTGATGACGGTCTCCTTCGTCAGTGCCGGACTGCTCACGCTGGGGCAGGCCATTTCCGTGATTATGGGTGCGAACATCGGTACGACGCTCACGGCATGGATTATGTCGGCAGGTTTCGCGTTCAACATCACGGCTGCCGTCTATCCCGCGTTCTTTGCCGGCATCATCCTGATTTACAGCAAGCGACGCCGCACGTTGGGCGATTTCATTTTCGGTCTTGCCTTTATGTTGCTCGGACTGGGCACGTTGCGGCAGACGGGCGTGGATATGCGATTGGGCGAAAACGAAACGTTGCTGCAGTTCTTCTCGCAGTTCGACCCCGACAGCATCAGCACGACGCTCATCTTCTTGCTCATCGGTAGCGTGCTCACCATGTGCGTGCAGTCGTCGGCTGCCGTCATGGCGATTACGATGATTCTCTGCTCGTCGGGTGCATTGCCCATTTGGCAGGGTATCGCGCTCGTGATGGGTGAAAACATCGGTACGACCATCACGTCGAACATCGTCGCATTCTCGGCTGGTACGCAGGCACGTCGAGCCGCCTTTGCCCACTTGTTCTTCAACCTCTTCGGTGTGGTGTGGGTGCTGCTGCTGTTCCGTCCTTTCGTCAATATGGTATGCGCGATTGCCGGCTACGACACGATGTTGGATAAAGCCACGACCGACCCCAATGTCTTTGCTGCCAATGCCGCGAAACTCAGTTTCGTGCTGGCAACGTTCCACACGTGTTTCAACATCGTCAACACGGCGCTGCTCATCGGTTTCATTCCGCAAATCGAACGTCTCGTGTGTCGTGTCATCCGCCCCAAGACGGAGGACGAGGAAGAGGATACGCGTCTGCGCTACATCTATGGCGGTCTGATGAAGACGCCCGAAATCTCCGTGCTGCAGGCGCAGAAGGAGACGGTGCTCTTTGCCACCCGCATCCATCGAATGTATGGCATGGTGCGGCAGTTGCTCACGCTTTCCGATGCCGAAAACGTAGACGACAAGGAGTTTACGCAACTCTACACGCGCATTCAGAAGTATGAGGACATCAGCGACCACATGGAAATTGAGATTGCGCACTATCTGGAGCAGGTGAGCGATGCCCGACTGAGTGATGAGACCAAAGGCAAGATACGTCAGATGATGCGCCAAATCAGCGAACTCGAAAGCATCGGCGATGCTTGCTACGGCATGGCACGCACCATTCTGCGCAAGCAGCAGTCGCACAAGGCGTTTGCCGCAGACGAAGCCCAAGGTCTGGAGCAATTGCTGAACACGACGGACAGCGCACTGGCACAGATGGAGCGCGTGATGGAAGGTCGTCGCGAAGAGGTCAATGCCGAAGAGACGTTCCGCCTCGAAAACGACATCAACGCACTGCGCGACCGCCTGAAACGCGAAAACGTGCAAGCCATCAACGAACGTCGCCACGACTATGCCACCGGTACGCTCTTTGCCGACCTCGTCGGCGAATGTGAGCACTTGGCAGACTACATCGTCAACGTGGTCGAAGCCAAACTGGCGATTACGCCTGCGCAATAGGCTCCGCGCGGCTCGTCCCGCATTTATTTCTGCGTCCGCATCGTCTTTCCACACTTTTTCCGTATCTTTGCATCGCTATGGAACAACGACGCATCCTCATTGTGGACGACGAACCCGATTTGTGTGACATTCTGCGCTTCAATCTCGAAGCCGAAGGTTACGCCACCCGCACAGCCCACTCTGCCGAAGAAGTTCTGGCAGGTGGGCTTGCTGCCGATGCCGACCTCCTGCTACTCGACGTGATGATGGGCGCCATGAGCGGTTTCGACCTCGCACGGCAGTTGCGCAGTGAGCCCGCTACAGCCCGTCTGCCCATCATCTTCCTCACGGCACGCGACACGGAGAGCGACACGTTGCGCGGCTTCCGAGTCGGTGCCGACGACTATGTCGCCAAACCCTTCTCCGTTCACGAAGTGCTGGCACGCATCCGTGCCGTCCTGCTTCGCACGTCGGCTGCTGCCGAAACGCCTGCTGCCGAAATCGTCAGCCACTGCTCTCTGCAGATGGACCGTCTGCGTCGCATCGCCACCATCGACGGCTGCGACATCGGCCTCACCCGCACGGAATTTGAACTCCTGTGGCTGCTGCTCACGCATCGTGGCAGCGTGTTTTCCCGACAGGAACTCATCGATACCGTGTGGCGCAAGGACGTTGTCGTTACCGACCGCACCGTTGACGTGAACATCGCGCGATTAAGAAAAAAACTCGGAATTTATGCCGCCAACATTGCCAACCGGCAAGGCTACGGCTACTACTTTGAACCATGAAACGACTGACTGAAGGACGGAAAATGTTTCTCGCCGTCATGGCCATTTTCCTGCTTTATGGTGCATTCTTCCTTATATTCGAAGACTACGGCTTGCGTACATGGAGCCCGATGGGCAATGCGCTGGACTGGCATCTGCTGTGGGGCTCAATCGTCGTCATGGCACTCTTGGCACTGCTTCTTCATCGCTACGCACGGCGAATGGACGAACGCATCAGCCGCGAACAGGCGGAGCAGCAGAACGCCATGCGCCGCCAACTCACGCAGAACATCACGCACGAACTGAAGACGCCCGTCGCCAGCATCATGGGCTACACCGAGACGCTGCTTGCCCATCCCGACATCGATGCCGCCACGCGACAGCAGTTCATCGAACGTACCCACGTGCAGGCACAACGCCTCATCATGCTTCTGCAAGACATCACGCTCCTCAATCGCATGGACTATGCTGCCGAGTACCTTGTTCGCGAACGCATCGACGTGGCGTCCATCGTTGCCGACGTGGTGGAGGAAATGGCTGTCGTCGCAGCCCAGCGTCGCGTTGCCATTCATAATTGTCTGCCGCAGGACATCGGCATCATTGGTGTCGAATCGCTTGTCTGCAGCATCTTCCGCAACCTCCTTGCCAATGCCGTCAACTATGCCGGCGAAGACAGCATCGTCGTTCTTCGTGCCGTCGAACTGCCAACGGCATGGCAATTCAGCGTCAGCGACAATGGTGTCGGCATCGCTGCCGAGCATCTTCCCCACATCTTCGAACGTTTCTACCGCATCGACAAAGGTCGCAGCCGCGAACAAGGCGGTTCCGGTCTCGGTCTTGCCATCGTCAAGAACGCCGTCGTGCAGCATGGCGGCACCATTGCCGCAGAGCCCAATCAGCCCCACGGCATCAGTTTTATTTTTACGTTGC
>JAFLUS010000219.1 GCA_022508685.1 Prevotellaceae bacterium
TAGTTGCAGATGCAGTCGTAGAAGATGCTCTCCATGTTCGACAGCCAGTTGATGACGCGCCAGTTGCGGTTGGGCAACAGGATGTCGACGTGCTTGCGCACGCGGAAACGGACGAGCGAACGCGACCAACGCCGGCGTTGCACATAGAGGGCGGGCCAACTTTCGGGCACGTTCGTCATGCAGACAGCGTCTTTGGCGAAGGTAACTTTGTAGCCGGCTTTGCGGATTTTCTGCGTGATGTCTCCGTCAAGACCGGGACCGATGTCCCAATAGCCGATTTTGTCGAGTGTTTCGCGGTCGAAGGCACCGAAGGCTCCGGAAATGATGTGATAGATGCCGAGTTCGCTGGTGACCATACGTCCCACCATGATGGTCTTGAGATATTCCAATGCTTGCAGCGACGTGCAGATGTTGCGGTGGCCGTTGCGCACTTTCAGACATCCGCCGACGGCTTTCACGCGTGAGTCGGTATAGAATGGGATGATGATTTTTTCGATGGCGTCGCGGTCGAGCGACGAGTCGGCATCGAGGTGGACGATGTATTTGCCTTTGGCGAAACGTGCACCGAGATTGGCAGCACCGGCTTTTCCACAGCGGTCGTTGATGCGGATGTAGCGGTGGATGAAGCCGTTCTTTTCGAGGTCACGGCAGATGTAAGGCGTGGCGTCGTCCGAGCCGTCGTCGACGACGATGATTTCGTAATTGGTGTAGGTCTGTTCGCGCAGGCTTTGCACCAACCTAAAGATGTGCTTACCCTCGTTCTTTCCGGGCACGAGGATGCTGACCAACGGATTTTCGGAGAAAAGGACGATGCGTGCCTTTTCGTCCATTTTTCGGCGGAAAGGCTTGAGCACGGCATAGCGGATGCTGACGAATATCTCGAGGAGATAGTATCGCGGCAATTCGATGAGGAACAGGAACCAATAGACTGTGAGCAGCGTGTCCATGCTGACGTTGCGCGAGAAGCACATCTCGATGTCGTAGAACACCATCATAGCGTGGTTGACAAACCACTGCAAGCCATTGGCTACATACTGATATATGTCGGCGAGAAAGTCCAAAGCGTAAAGGGTGATGTTTCGGAAACAATGGGGCGATGCTATTCTTCCTGTTCGGTTTGTTCGTGCAGCGTTTCCAACGTCTCTTCGGCAATGTATTCGCTGATTTCCTTGATGAACTCTTCGGGGTCGGCGTCGCGTGTGAATCTGTACGTTTTCAGCCAACGTGCGTCAAACAGGACATTGTCGTCCGAAAGTTCAGTGAAGATGCGGTCCAAACTGTTTTTAGCGTGTCGGTATTCTGCATCTATCTTGTTGTTGTCAGCGATGAGGAGCGCATAGAAACTATCGGCCTGCGATGTCAGTTTCATCGTAGCGTTCTGCATCATGATGTTGCGCATGACGTCGAAAATCTGTGCATCTTCTTGGTCGCCTTCGTATACGTAATGGTAACGGAACACGAAGATGGTGTTGTTGGCGTATGAAGGCAGAGAATTGAAGATGCGTATCGATTCGCAGAAATTTTCGAACGTGGAGCGTCCGGAATAAATATCGGTGCTTTCGATTTGGAAAATGCCTTCGTCGGTGGCGAATGCCTTGATGCCTGCCGGCGTGAACTTGTATTCGTACACATCAATCGGCACGAGTTCGTCGGGCGTCGTTTGGTTTTTGCAATGGGTGCAGATGACCTTCATGGCCGATGTCATAAAGGTGTTTCCGCAGGTACAGGTATATACCGTGGCAGGGCGGTCGTAGTCCACGCCGATGTGGCGGAGTGTGCGGCGGCACTTGGGACAGACGAGGTTTCCGTCCTTGAAATAAGACGATTCGGGCGAAATGTTGGCGCAGCGGAAGTGATGCAGCATGGCTTCCTGCCGAATGTCGGAACTGCTGCAGTTGGGGCAACACTCAATGAAAAGTTGGTGAGAGTCACCACATTCGCGGCATACGTAGACGCGGTCGACAAGGCGCACACGTTCGGCATAGCCGAGTTCTTCGAGTTTGTGGGCAAACTTCATGCGTTCAGAGAGTCGGAGCGTTTCCAGATTGTCATACATCGCCATGTAGCGTTCTGAAAATCCGGAGGCAAGTCCTTTGATGGCATGATTGGTGTAGGTCAGTTGTCCTCTGCTCAGGCTGAACTTGATGAGGTTGGCAAGAATCTTTGATGTGGTGTCGAGTCCGACGGTGATTTCCTGCTGAATACCGTATTTTTCAATATTGTGGTAGACCTCCTCGATGAATTCGGCGAAAATCTCGTCGGTGGGATTTTCACAAAATCCGTCGAAAAGGTCGGTGGAGTTGTACATGGATTCTTCCAAGTCCGACTGTGCAAACCATGGTTTGAGAAAGCATTTTCCCACTCGGGTCGGGGAGAGCCAGCGCATGGCGAGGCGGGTCTCTTCGTATGAGCGATAGTTGATGTTGACAAAGATGGCATCAAAGTCTTCATGCTCCAGTTCCTGTGTGTGCGTCGTGTGCAGCAGGCGGTTGACCACCAGAATCTTTCTTTTGTGCGAATTGGTAATGATGGAATATGTACTTGACGGCATAATGGAAATATCTTTTAACGATGATTATTGCGAAATTCTATTGAGCAACTTGTTTCGTGTTGCTTTTTTCCGGTTTCGTGGCGGCGCTGTCGGCTGCAGCGTTCGCTTGCTGAATGGCTGTTGCCGGGTGGAGGCGCTTGCGCGTCCGTTGGCGTTGTTCCAGCCACAATTTCTTCGAAGGTTCAGTCAGTCCGAAATTGTCGATGTACCAATAGTCAGAACCATCGTCGCGGCGTCCGTTTTCGTAATTCTTGATGCGGACGCGAACCGGCACGCGGTCAACCACAGCCCACAGCGGCAGTTCTTGGTCGCGGTCGGGACGGAACACCACCATGATGGCAGTGTAGGTGTGCGAAAGGTTGTTGCGGAGTTCTTCAGGCAAGTCTTCCGTGCGGGCACCAAGCAACTGGACGGATGCCATGAAGGAAACGTCGTCGTTGACAATGATTTCTGCACGTGTGTTGTTGTTGATTTTGCCCATTTCGTGAGTCGGCACCCATGCGATGACTTGCACATTGCTCTTTTCGTAACTTAAGTCTTCCAGTTGGAGGATTTGCTCCTTCTTGAACACGCGAGAGAAGGGCGGAGCCCACACTTTGGTGACGACTGCCGTGTCCTGTGCAATGGCGTAGCGAATGATGGGTGCATTGGATTCGTACAATTGTCGCAATGCGTGGTCGAGACCCCATTGTTCGTTGGAAAAGTCGATGCCATATTGCGCCGTAGATTGTATCATGCTGCGGTTGCTGTGGTGGATGTTGCCGTATCGCGATGCTTTGTCCAATGCACTTTGCAACATTGCTCTCGTCTCGGCAAGTTCGCGTTCCAAATCCATTTTGTGCGAATTGTCGGTCATGCCGAAACGGATGTTGTTGTCTTCGCGTGCAATCTGCGCCATCAATTCTTTAATGCGCACGCGCAACACGTTGGCTTCGGCGTATGCATTGTCGCGCTGAAGTTTCATGCTGCGGTCGTTGATGACAATTTCCGGTTCTGAACCGATACCGCTCGAACCGAACATGTTGGTGAAAGTGTAAGAATAGAGCGTATCGCCGGGAACGACGATGTCACCTTCATCAGTATATTGGTCGAACAAATAGATATCCTCAACAGCACGATAGTCCTTGTATTCGGTGTGTACATAACCGTCGAACTCCGTATAGATGGTTTTTCTGACAAAATACCATACAAGCAGGGCGATGACGATGAGGAGGATAATGGCAAAGATGATTTGTTGTCGGGCAATCTTGCGGTTGCGCTCCTTAATCAGTAGTTCAACATTCTGATTTTCATCATAGTTGGATCTGAAACTAAAAGATTTCATATCAGAGGATTCAGTTAAGTTCTGTAAATTTGACGTATTTGCTGACGGGTTCTGTAAGCAAATGGCGTTGGATGTCAATCAAGATGAGGTCACGGCGATAGATATATTCC
>JAFLUS010000022.1 GCA_022508685.1 Prevotellaceae bacterium
ATTTCATAAACTGGCGCGAGGGTGTATCGACGTTGAACTATAGATACACCCTCGCCATGTTTTCTTCCGCAATTCACTGACTGGCGGCTGTCATTTCGTACAAATACCGTTAAAACATTTTAATTTTCCAAACAAAAGTTTAAGAAATGATAAAACATTTTGCCACACCAAACGAAAATCGTACTTTTGTGAGCCGTTCGGAAAAAACGAACTGAATGACATGATGAATAAAACAGTACGCCACATCGCTCTTGCTGCAGGATTGCTCACGCTCGCGTCCTGCACCACGATGTACGACTCGCAGTATTCCGTCACGGGAACGTCCTCGCAGTCGTACCTCGACGGCAACGTCGCCTATATACGGCGCATGGACCGTGGCTACTACCAGAACGTCGATTCGTGCGAAGTCATTCACGGCAATTTCCAAATGTCGGGCCCACTCGACTCCGTCATGTGCGTTTCCCTCGTGATGGGCAGTACCTATCAGGCCGGAAACCAACCTATTCTCGTGGTGCTCGAACAGGGCGACGTCAAGGTGAACATTGACTATGCATCCGTCCGTGCGGGCGGAACGCCGCTCAACGACATTCTCTATTCTTTCCTCGCTACGCGCGATTCTATCGGCATGATGCTGACCGACCCTGCACTGACGCAACTCGAAATGATGGTTGACGGATATTCCGGCGACGCCATCCGCACGCGACTGCAGCAGGTGGAACGCGCCAACCGGAAAGTGTACGACGAACTCCACCGCCTCGACGTCCGTTTTGTCGAGAAGAATTACGACAACGTCTTGGGCGTTACATGGTTCTTGCAAATGTGCGACGACGCACTCATCCGCACCGGTACACCCGTCACGCCGCAAATTCGCAAGATATACAACCGCGCACCGGAGTCATTCAAGCAGAATCCCGATATTCGCCGTTGCATGATGATGTTCCGATAAGGACATACTGATAAAACTGCAGGGCGCAGACATCGCTGATGATGTCTGCGCCCTGCGGTTTGTCGGCACCTGAACGCCTCCTTATCCGTTCATCGAAAGGAGGAGTTCGTCGTTGTTGCGCGTCCGTTCGATGTAGTTCTTCATGAGGTCCATGGCTTCCATCGGCGTCATGTCGGAGATGTGCTTGCGCAGAATCCACATGCGGTTGAGCGTCGTCTGGTCCTGCAGCAGTTCGTCGCGACGAGTCGACGATGCCACGAGATTGACGGCAGGGAATACGCGCTTGTTGGCAAGCGTGCGGTCGAGTTGGAGTTCCATGTTACCCGTTCCCTTGAATTCTTCGAAGATGACTTCGTCCATTTTCGAGCCTGTATCGATGAGTGCCGTAGCAATGATGGTGAGCGAACCGCCGTTTTCGATGTTGCGTGCCGCACCAAAGAAACGCTTGGGCTTCTGCAGGGCATTGGCATCGACACCACCCGAGAGCACCTTTCCGCTGGCCGGGCTGACGGTGTTGTAAGCACGTGCCAGTCGCGTAATGGAGTCGAGGAAGATGACCACGTCGTGTCCGCATTCCACCATGCGCTTGGCTTTTTCGAGCACGATGCCGGCAATCTTCACGTGGTTCTCGGCAGGCGCGTCGAAGGTTGACGCCACCACTTCGGCCTTGACGGTGCGTGCCATGTCGGTCACTTCCTCCGGACGTTCGTCGATGAGGAGCATGATGAGATAGGCTTCGGGATGGTTCTTCGCGATAGAGTTGGCGATGTCCTTCATGAGGAGCGTCTTACCCGTCTTGGGCTGCGCCACGATGAGTGCGCGTTGCCCTTTTCCGATTGGTGAGAACAGGTCGACGATGCGCGAAGAATGGCTGTCGGATGCATCGCCTGTGCACAGGTTGAACTTCTCGTTCGGGAACAACGGCGTGAGGAATTCAAACGACACGCGGTCGCGTACCACTGCAGGGTCGCAGCCGTTGATTTTGCGGATATTGACGAGCGGGAAATACTTTTCGCCTTCTTTCGGCGGACGTACCGTACCTTCGACCACGTCGCCGGTTTTCAACCCATAGAGTTTCACTTGCGATTGGTTGACATAGACGTCGTCGGGCGAAGCGAGGTAGTTGTAGTCAGAAGAACGCAAAAATCCGTAATTGTCCACCGTTTCGAGCACACCCGTTACGGTGATGATGTCGTCGAAGTCGTATTTCTTCTCTTTTGCAGCCTGTGCCGCACCATTCTGCTTCGCCGGCTGTGCGGCTGCACCTTTTCCTTGCTCTTGCTTGCGGACAAGCGTGGCATCGGGTTGCACATCGTGGCGGAAGGAAGGCCTGAAGAAGGGCTGCGGCTGATACTCCGGCTGTATATTGCCCAGTTGAGGAATATCTTCGAGGATGATGAAGTCGTCCGCCGTCGACGGATAGGTATTGCCTACGGCGAATGCCATTTCCGGTGCGTCGAGCACATGGTTTTCGGCTGGTGTCGTGGCTGCGGTCGGTTGCGCTTCGACAGCCACGTCGGCAGTGTCCGTAGCCGCATCGTCGGTTTCGCCTTGAGTGGCAGCGGCTTCTGCAGCCTCACGTTCCAACGTCTTCTTGTTCTTTGAACCGGGCTTGCGACCGCGGCGTTTGGGTTCGGGCGTTACGGCTGCTTCTTCTTCGGCAGCCACGTCGGCAGCCTTCTCTTCTGCGGCTTTCTGTTCGGCTTCCTTCTTCTGCAACTCGGCTTGCTCGTTCTTCTGCGTCTGCATCATGAGCGACTGCTCTTCCTCACTGAGCGAACCGAACAGCGAATCGTCGACAGTCTTTGCCATGGTCTTGTCCACCTTCTTGGCTTTCTCCTGATTGGCGGTGTAGACGCGGTCGACCGTCTTGATGCGTGTGCGTTTGCGCGACGTCGTCTTCACTGACACATTGTCGGCTGCCGATGCTTCGGCGGACTTATCCAGAATTTCGTACACGAGGTCGAGTTCGGACAGGTTGCCGGTATTGATACCTAAATCGGAGGCTATCGAACGCAATTCGTCGATACCCATACTTTTCAGTTGGTCTTTGGTATATTTCATAAGTCGATTTGATGTTATCATCGGTCGGACAGATTCTTTCTTTCGCCAACACACTCCTATTCATCGTTGCGCAGGGAGCATTGACTGTTCGCTGCAGCATGGGCATAGGGGTAAGAATCCGGAAAAGAATCTTGGGGAGTAAGATGTTTTTGCATGCGCTTTCCGTCAGTCAAATGCAGAAAGTGCTTGAAAAACGTTGCAAAATTAGTAATTTCTGCCGACATCTCCGCACATTTTCTCCTTTTTTTTCATCAAGCAAGGGAGAAAAGGGCGTTTTCGCAGTTCATGCGTTTTGGGAAGCAAGCGAGCGGTTGATGCTGTCGATGTAGTCGAGCAGTTCGTCACGGCCGAGCGCGGTCGCTGCACTGGTGACGAAATGTGGCGGCAGTTCTTCCCACGAGTCTTCGAGGCGGTGGAGATAGTTCTGCACATGGGTGCCGATTTGATTGCGATTGAGTTTGTCGGCTTTCGTGAACACGATGGCAAAGGGTATGCCGTTTTCGCCGAGGAACTGCAGAAAGTCGAGGTCTTTGCGCTGAGGTTCGTGCCGGATGTCTATTAAGACGAAGAGGCAGATGAGTTGCTGCCGTTCGAGCACATAGTGGCTGATGAGGTTCCACAGTTTGTCCATTTCTCGCTTTCCTCGCGCCGCATAGCCGTAGCCGGGGAGGTCGACGAGATACCATTCTTCGTTGATGAGGAAATGGTTCACCAGCATGGTCTTGCCGGGCGTGGACGACGTCATTGCCAGTTTCCCGTTCCGGGTGAGCATGTTTATCAGACTCGACTTGCCTACGTTGGAGCGCCCGATGAAGGCATATTCGGGTTCGGTGGTGGCGGGACACATATCGGCTCGCGGACTGCTGCACTTGAATACGGCTTGCTTTATCTTCATGACGGAGAGGATTGGGGATTGGATGATGATTCGATTTCGCTCAGTTCGAGCCAGCGCATGGACTTTTCGTCGAGTTCCTGCGTCAGCACGGGCAGGCGTTTGGAGAGTGTCGTGATGTCGGCCACCGACGCCGTGCCGCTGCTCAGGACACGTTCGATGTCTTTCTGTTCTGCCTCCAAGCGTTCGATGTCCGTTTCCAGTTGTTCCATTTCGCGACGCTCGTTGAACGTGAGCCTGCGCTTGCGGTTGGCGTTACGCATCGAGGCGGAGGCGGGTGCGGATGCTGTCTTTTCTTCCGCTGCGGGCTTGGGCTGCAGCCGTTTCCATTCGCGGTACTGGGTGTAGTTGCCGGGGAAGTCGCGGACGGCACCCTGTCCGTCGAACACCAGCAGGTGGTCGACGATTTTGTCCATGAAGTAGCGGTCGTGGCTCACGACGATGAGGCAGCCATGGAATTGCTGCAGGTATTCTTCCAGTATCTGCAGCGTGACGATGTCGAGGTCGTTGGTCGGCTCGTCGAGGATGAGGAAGTTGGGCGACCGCATCAGCACGGAACAGAGGTGGAGACGGCGCAGTTCGCCTCCGCTCAACTTTCTCACCGGCGCATACTGCTGTTCGGGTTCGAAGAGGAAGTGCTGCAAGAGTTGTGAGGCTGACAGCCGGCTGTTGCCCCAGTCCACGTATTCGGCGATGTCGCGGATGACGTCGATGACGCGTTCGTCGTGGCGCAGCGTCATTCCTTGTTGCGAGTAGTAGCCGAAGCGCACGGTCGTACCGATGTCGAAGCAGCCTTCGTCGGGTTGCAGTTCGCCGAGCAGCAGACGCAGGAACGTGGTTTTCCCTGTGCCGTTGCTGCCGACGATGCCCATTTTCTCAAAGCGGCTGAAGGTGTAGGAGAAATGTTTCAGGATGACGTTGTCGCCGAAGGCGTGGCTCACGTCCTTGGCTTCAAAGATTTTGGAACCGATGTAGGTTTTTCCGGCAGTGAGCCGCACGTTCTGTTCGGCAATGCGCTGCTTGGCAATCCGTTCCAGTTCGTAGAATGCCTCTTCGCGGTAGCGTGCCTTGTGGCCGCGTGCCTGTGGCATTCGGCGCATCCATTCCAGTTCTGTCCGATAGAGGTTGTTGGCGCGTTCGATGGCCTGTGCGCGTTGCTGCATCCGTTCCTGACGGCGTTGGAGATAGTAGGAGTAGTTGCCTTCGTAGGTGTAGATGGTGCTGTCGTCCATTTCCATGATGGAACTGCATACGCGGTCGAGGAAGTAGCGGTCGTGCGTCACCATGAGCAGGCTCTTCGTCGTGCGGCTGAGGTAGGTTTCGAGCCATTCTATCATCTCCACGTCCAAGTGGTTGGTAGGTTCGTCGAGGATGAGCAGGTCGGGGTCTTTCTCCAGTACGCGGGCGAGGGCGATGCGTTTCAGCATTCCGCCGGACAGATGCTTCATCTGCTGCGTCATGTCGGTGATGCGCAGTTGCGTGAGTATCTGGCGTGTGCGCAGTTCGTCAGCATGTCCGAGACAGGCTTCTCCCACCGTCTGTTCGGGGTCGAAGGCGGGGGCTTGCGGAAGGTAGCCTACTTTCAGGTCGCGCCGACACACGATGGAGCCGGCTTCGTAGCCTTCTTCGTCGGCGAGGATGCGGAGCAGCGTCGACTTGCCCGTGCCGTTCTTGGCAATGAGCCCCACGCGCTCGCGTTCGTTGATAGTGAACGTGAGGTCGTGGAACAGGGTGCGGTCGCCGATGCGTTTCGTCAGCCCCATTACTTCCATCTGTGGGTTCTGCGTTGCCATTTCGATGCAAAAGTAGGTATTTCCGCGCAATTTTCCAAATGGTGCGCGCTGCTTATTTCTTTGCGGCAGGGGCTTTTGCGGCTTTCGCTTCGGCGGTCTTGACGGTCGTTGCCTGATAGCCGAACTTTTCGAAGCCTTTGCGGAGTTGTTCGGGCGTGGTCTTGTCGGCATCGTATGTCACCGTCACGGTCTGTGCTTCGATGCTGGTTTCGATTTTCTTCACGCCTTTCTCGAAACGGAGGTTCCCCTTGATTTTGTTTTCGCAGTTCTGGCAGTGCATCTGCGGTGCGGTGGTGAAGACGGCGGTCTTGATGTTCTTTGCCACTGCTGCCGACGTAGCCAGCAGCAGGAGGGCGAGGGCAAGGATTTTCTTCATGATGTGCATGGTTTTTGTCTGTATCGTTTCCTTATTATATATATGTATGTGCGCAATCGGGATGGCGTCAGAGGCGGCCTACGTTGATGCGGATGCCCATGTAGCCTACGGCGCCATGGACGGGGCCCCAAACCATCGTGGGGTCGAAGCGGCTGCCCCATGGGTTGGCGGCATCGATGATGAGTTGGCGCTGACGCACGCCGGTGAGGTTTTCGCCGCCGACGTAGACGGAGAAGTGGCGGAACCATCGGGTGACTTGTGCCGACAATTGTTCGAAACTGCCGAAGCGGGGGTGCCACGACAGCGTGCCGTCGTCGCAGACGTAGGGCTGCGGCATCCGTCCGCTGCCGTTCAGCGTGAGGGTGGCGTCGAACTGCCAGAGCCCGAGCGGCGTCTTGTAGGATGCCGTGAGCAGTCCCTTGTAGCGGTTGGTGAGGGGTTTGCGTCGCAGCACGCCTCCGTAGGTGGTCTTGACGTTCTGCCAGCGCCATGCTGCCGTGAGGGAGAGTCCTTCGAGCAGCGGATAGGTGGCGTCGGTCTGGAACGTGTGCGAAAATGAACGTCCGTCGAGATTGCCGATGTGCAGCACGGCGGGGTCGGTGTCGTAGTCCAGCACCATTTGCCGGCGGAAGCGGGTGTAGTAGTATTCGGCGTTGAGTTGCAGCGTCTTGCCGAACAGCGGAACGTAGAAGGCGGCACTGCTGCCGACGTTCCATGCCTCTTCCTGCCGCAGGCGGTCGATGCGCACGGCGCGTCCCGTGGCGAGGAGATTGAAGTTTTCGGCGAGTGCGTGGGGCGTGCGGTAGCCTTTCCCTGCCGACAGACGGAGGGTGAAGAAGTCTGCCGGCGCGAGTTTGACATGCAGCCGCGGCGTGCAGAACGTGCCGTAGATGCTGCTGTGGTCGGCTCGGACGCCTGCCATGGCGACGATGCGCTCGCTATGGTTGAACGTGTACTGAACGTAGGCACCGGGGGTGGTTTCGTCTTCGACGGCGCGGACGGCGTCGAGCGTCGGACGCGAGCGGTCGTAGTTGAGCGATGCGCCCGCCGAGAGGTGGTGGTCGCGCCCGAACTTCGATTCGTACATCAGGTGGGCGTAGAGGTTGCGCTCCTCGTCGGTGAAGGCGTGGCTGCCGAGCAGGGCATCGACGTCGTGCAGGGCGGCAGATGCCATGAGGGCGATGTTCGAACCGCGTTCGGGGTCGATGATGAAGGCGTGCTTCATGTAGCCTTCGTAGCGGTCGGTGGTGATGCCGATGAGATAGGGGCTGACGGGATGCAGCGGAGCGGCGTTCGCGGCGTGGTGGCCGACGCGCTGTCCGCCGGTGCGCCGTTCGCGCAGCAGACTGACGCCGGCATGGAAGAGGTAGCGGTCGGCGGCAAGTTTCCAGCGGTTCTGCACGTTCCATTGGCGCACGGAAGGCTGGTCTTGAAATCCGTCGGCGTTGGCGTCGTGGCGTTCAAAGTCCTTGTCGTAGTGGAGCAGCACTGCGGTCGAAAGCGTGGGGCTGAGGCGGACGGAGGCATCGGCGTTGGCTTCGAAGCGGCTCTGCGTGTTGCCGTAGAGATTGAGGGTGACGCCTTCGTCGGCATCGGGCTTGAGGTATTCCACGTTGATTTGTCCCGTCATGCTTTCGTAGCCGTTCTTGACGGAGGCGGCTCCCTTCGACACCTGAATGGACTGCATCCACGGGCCGGGAATGTAGCCCAAGGCGAAGGGGGCGGCTGCGCCACGGAAGGCGGGGAGCGTCTCGGTGAGCATCTGCACATACGTGCCCGCGAGGCCGAGCAGACGGATTTGGCGTGCTCCGGTGGCGGCGTCGCTGTACGATACATCGACCGACGGGTTGGTGACGAAACTCTCGCCCAGATTGCAGCAGGCTGCACGGAAGAGTTCCTGCCGTCCCGTCACGGTGCCGTTCTCTGCGCCGCTCATGCGCAGCACGCGGGGACGGAGCGTCGTGACGTTCACTTCCTGAAGGTCGTGCTCCATCTGTGCGGAGTCGGCAGGCGTCTGCCCCACGGCACGGAGGGCGAGGAGCGTCAGTATGGAAAACAGGATGCGTCGGTTCATTTTGATGTCTATGTCGAAATTGTCGGGCAAAGGTACGCATTTTCCGTAGGGTGCGCAAAGTAGGGTAACATCGGCCGCTGCTTTTTAACGCTCTTTAACCTTTGGCAGTGCCGTCGGGCTGCCTTCGCGCGCGCGTGCGCGTTCCTTATAATATATAAGGGAGTTCGGAGGAGGTGGTTTTCCTGTTCGGACGAAAAGTTGCCCGACCGCAGACGAGGGACAAAAGTGTCGCGACGGGGTTGAAATTGTGTCGCGATGCAAGTGAAATTCTGTCGCGACGCGGCTGAAATTCTGTCCCTGACAAAATAAAATTCCGTCCCTAACAAATTTCACTTGCGTCGCGACAAAATTTTACTTGCTTCCCTGAGAAAAAAAACTTTGTCAGGGACGAAATTTTCGGCTCATCGCGGCATTTTGTAAATCGTTCAGTATCAACGTGTTGAAAAATCGGCTTTTTCGGCAGTTTTTCGCTTCGGCAGCCGTTCCGAGGGGCAGGATGCTGCCGACGGCGGAGGTGCGGATGTGGCAGAATGGGGTCGCAGAGGGGGTGTTCCGGCTCCGAAAAGCGCTCGAAACCCTGTCGCGGACGACGGCCGACGGCGATGCAGACAAATTGCCGTACTTTGGCACAATGTTTACAAATTTTAACCTTTCGGAGGGTGCTGCCGACGCGATGTCAATGATTTTTCCCAACGGAACAAAAAGTTTTCCGAAACGAAACAACGGGCATTTCCGTGCCATCCGACCGATTGCGCTCTGCCGACCGTCATTTGCCCCCATGCAGACGAAAAACGGCGGCGCAGTAGTTAAAGTTTGTTAATATCGAAGCATGAACTGCACCGATTTTCGAAAAATGTGCGTAAATTTGGGCGTATTTCAAATTTTCTAATACTACACAATTCTAACATTTTATCACATGAAGAAACTCTACAAACTGATGGCTGTCGGCGCCCTCTTTGCCGGCAGTGCAGCCACGATGCAGGCCGTAGACTTCCCCACCACGACGGCGGGAGGCGCACCTGTGGACGGCGGCAAGTATGTACTGGTGAACGCCATGAAGGTGACGGGCTACATGAGCCGCACCGGCTGGGACGGCGCTTTCTACTTTAACGGAAACACCATCAATCCCGCCCATGCCCTCACGGCACAGGACAACGGCGACGGAACGTGGTCGTTCTACATCACCGAAAGCAACGGCGACAAGACGTATGTCGGCATTCCCTCGGGAACGCCCAACCTCCACGCACGCGCCAACGAAATGAAGGAACCTATCTGCTGGACCATCGAGGAAGGCAGCATCGAAGGCTACTACGGACTGCGTGCCGGCGAGGGCAACGCTGACCCCGCCAACGGCATCCTGCTCCACCTCAATGCCGGCGTGGAATACTTTGTGATATCCGTTCCCGCATTCCCGTGGTATCCCGACTATGCCGGCGGCGCACAGGAGGAAGGCGACGGCACGGACGACGTGCACGTATGGATTGAAGACGAGAACGGCCGTGCACTGATGAACGACCACACGTCGGAGAACTGGAAATTCCTCTCCATCGACGACATCGACGCCTACTACCTGCCCTTCACCGCCTACGACCTGCTGACGCAACTCGAAAACGAGTATCTCGAACTCGACGGGTTTGCAACCGGTTTCCAAAAGACCTATGACGACGCCCTCGTCATCTACAACGCAGGTGCCGACATGGACGCACAGGCCATCATCGACATGGTGAACGCCAAAATCGCCCTCTACGAACTCATCGTACAGGCTTCCGACCTCGATGCCGACGCCATGCTCGAAGCAGCCATCACGAAGGCACAGACGACGTTCGACACCGTCAGTGACCCCGCTGCCATCGAAGCCGCAATCGCTGAACTGACGGAAGCCATCCGCCTGTTCCAGTTAGGCGGTGGCGACTACACCAGTTTCGGACAGAACATGAGTTTCGAAGACCTCTCCGCACAGGGCGGCAGCACCACCACCGGCGTGGCAGCACCTCCCGCAGGCTGGAACGTCTTCATCGAAGGCAAGCAAGTGACCACCGCAGCCGAAGTCACGGCAGCAGGCATCGGCAACTGGCACGGCGTGAACGCCGACTGCGCCGGCGAAGCGAAAGACGGCAACTACGGCTTCGGCATCTGGGCTGCAGGCATCCCCGACTACGAAATCTCCCAAACCATCACCGACTTGGAGAACGGAACCTACATCGTCACCGCAGGCATGATGGTCGGCGCCAACAACAGCGGTTCGCGCCGCACCACACAGCGCATCTTCGGTAACCTCAACGCCTGCTACTTCGGCTACTCTGACGACTACGACGAAGAAAAACTCAACATCCTCGAAGTGCCGGCATACCAGAACAACGTCGAGACAGTGACCGACACCGACCTCTCTCCCATGGAACTGCGTGCCTACGTCTACGACGGAACGCTCACCTTCGGTCTGCGCACCGACGGCAACATCGCAGCAGCCTATCGCGACACCAAGAACAGCGCAGGCGGTGACGGATGGTTCAAGGTCGACAACTTCCGCATACAGAAAGTGGGATACGTCGGCGAAGACGCAGCCAACGTAGCCAACTACTTCCTCGAAGCCTTCAACCGACTGGCAGGCGAACCGATGGAAGCCAACCTGTCGAACACCGTCGACGAAATCACGTCGACCTACGACTACCTCGACGCCGACACGCCCGCAGACGACATCAATGCACGCATACAGGAACTGACGGCACTGCTGAAGGACGTGAAGGCAAGTTGTGACGCCTACGAAATGCTGCGCCAAGCCATCGACGCCGCATACGAAAAGGCAGCCGAATACCAATACTACGGAGGCTACGAAGACTTCCTCATGACCATTTACGACGTGGAAGACAACTACTCCGAAGGCATGTACGACCTCGACGGCGTGGCTGCAGCCATCCAGCGACTGCAGGAAGCCGAAGACGCATGCGCGAAGAGCGGAATTGCCGTCGGCGAATACATGAACATCATCAAGAACCCCGGCTTCGAAGACCTCTCCGCACAGGGCGGCAGCGTCAGCGACGGCGTACAGAACACACCCGCAGGCTGGGACCTCTACATCGACGGTGAGAAAGTCAGCCGCGCTCCATTCGGAGGCTGGTGTGCCATCAACCACGGCGACCCCATCAACGAAGTGGACGAAAACGGAACCGATTGGACAACGCAATACACCGAAGGCGAACACCTCTGGGGTATCTGGACCGAAGTCGTGCCCGAAGTTCAACTCTCGCAGACCTTCACCGGAATACCCGCCGGCACCTACGTTCTCTCCTGCGACATGGTCGTACAGTACAACTGGGCAGGCCCGTGCGTTACCACACAACGCATCTTCGCCAACAACTACATACAGATGTATGGCGACGAGTACACGTATGCCGAAGGCCTGAACGACACGCCCGACATGACACTCGCCAAGACACTCGACGGCGACACGCCCGATGCTGAAACTCCGTACATGAACTACGCCGGCTACATCAACGCATCGCAAGGTGGTGCCACCTCGTGTCCGCACCCCATGAGCCTGCGCTTCGGCGTCGGTGAAGACGGAAACCTCACCATCGGCTTCCGCACGAACAACGTCGCTCCCGACGGTACGGTACAGCCCTACTCCGGTGCCGGATGGTTCAAACTCGACAACTTCCGCCTCTTCTACGAGACCGAAGACACCCCGACCGGCGTCAGCACCGTCAACGGCAATGCTGTCGAAATGGTTGGCCGCCAGTTCTTCACCGTAGACGGCGCACAAATCCAACAACCGCAACGCGGCATCACTATCGTGAAGAACATCATGAGTGATGGCAGCGTGAAGGTGACGAAGGTTATGAACAAGTAAGACGCACACGCACTGAATAAAGAAAACCGCCGTAGCATGTGGGCTACGGCGGTTTTCTATATCCGTCTTCCTGTCCCGTCAGTCCGGCAACGCAGCAATGACCTGCTCAACGACCGACGGAAAATGCGCCATTTCCAATTCGTGCTCCTTCCGCGCAATGTCCTCCGGCGTGTCCTCCGCAGACAACGCCACCGAGAACTGCGCAATCATTTCACCGCCGTCGCACACCTCGCTCACATAGTGCACCGTCATTCCCGTCTCCGTGTCCCCAGCCGCCTTCACGGCCTCGTGCACGTGGTGTCCCCACATGCCGCGACCGCCATGCTTCGGCAGCAACGCCGGATGCAAGTTAATCATGCGACGCGGAAACGCCGCTATCAAGTACGAGGGAATCATCAGCAGAAAACCTGCCAGCACGATGAAGTCCACACCGTATTCCTCCAAGAGCGGCAGCATCACGTCCGCATCCTGCAACTCCGCCTTCGTCACCACCCGCGTAGGCACGCCCAATCGCTGTGCCCTCACCAACGCATAGGCATCGCTGCGGTTGCTCACCACCACCACCGGCCGTCCGAGTTCGCTCTGTTCAAAATGCCGAATCAATTGCTCGCAGTTCGTACCGCTGCCACTCACAAAAATCGCAAATCTTGTCATCGTTCAGTGTTCTATTTTCAATTCAACAATGTCATTTCTCCGGCAAATGTACGCATTTCCACCTGAAAAACCAACAAAGAGGGCAATTCCGTAGGACATTCGGCATAAAAAGTGCAAATTCTCTGCATTGTCTTTGCTTTTTTTCGTACCTTTGTGCGGTTTTATATACACACATTTCGGTAAAGTAAATTCTTACTTATTTTATATAAACGAAAAAACTAATGGCTAACAGAGAAAAACT